>NZ_JCAUAN010000016.1:0-142709 GCF_059691975.1 Paenibacillus sp. J22FR5
GTATTGGCGTTGTTCTTTTAGGGACATGAAGCAACCTCCTGTTTTTCTTAGGATGCCATCATCTTCTCATGAATAGGGGGAGTTTGTAAGGTGTGGACGATTTGACGCTTACATTGATACCGTTCAGTAGTGCACTCATAATTTTCACGCTCCTTCCTCTTACTTGATATATCTTTTCTCTGAAATTGGGTGTTAAATTTGTTTCCAGCGTGCCTCTAAGTCATGTGAAATTCGACTCAGTGGTTCAAACAGTAAACAATTTTTGATAATAGTGATACACCCCTTTTTAACGAAAAGAAAAGCACCTCGCAGTTAGCGAAGCGCTTCTTCAAAATACTGACTAAGATTACTCCTCTTCGGGGGGGGAAGATAAAGCTCTTCTCTTCACCAGTGAGTTGGATTCTATTCTGAAGCTCCCCATACATAACGATAACGACTTTGTCCTTGAATTGCTTAGGACGCTTGAATTCGATCTTGAACTCTTCGGCACTCAAACCAGTAAGGTCAATAACTGCTCCATCTTTAGACTTGACTCGCATCTTCTTGATTAGCGTACCTTTTTCATCTGTAGAATCATTAGTAAGAGCGTAGATAATCACGTTTCGTCTACGAAGGAAAGGCACTACGATCAAGAGAAGAGGAAAATACTTATACGGAATATTATTCTTCTCAGGCTGAACCGGAATTGGTGTTGGAATCGGTGTAGACTCTGGCTTCTCGATTGGTTCAATGATGAAGTCGATGCGCTGCTTGGTAGCCTTCTCATTGAGCTCTAACCCCTGAATTGCCTCTGAAGCATCCTTTAGGGATGAGACTTTTTGAGCCGAATTCATATCGGCGTGATCCCTATAGACCATTACATCAATAATGATGTCTTGTCCATCACCAGTAAGCGATCCTGTCTTAAGAAGAACCGTAGCCATGCAAGTGGTTTCCCCCATAATATACGGTGCTAACCCAAAACCCTTAATATAGACTCTTTCACCCGCTCACCATGAAACGGCTTACAATAAAGTCTTTCGCGCGAGCAAGTACGGCTTCAATAACCAACGGTTTCTGCCCCACCGCTGAGCACATGATGATCTTTGCATCGGGAAAACTTTGCAGAATTTTCGTTAATGCCTGAACACCATCCATTTCTGGCATCGTGATATCAAGATGATGCAATAATACATCTCAATCGCTTCTAGTCTCGATGTTGCCTCACATACCACTTCAAATCCACTTTCCTTGATAACATCAACAATCATGACTTATATCATAGGCCGTTGCTCTCCTCGAGACTCAATACATCATACTTACATTCTATAGCCATCTCGTACTAATTCACATATTCTTCATATCCTTTTCCAGTGCCGCTAACACATAATCACATAATCCATAAATTCGTATCCCCTAGTAAATCAGTTGGTAGAAACCGATTTCTGCTTAGTTCTGACAGTCTATTTTGCCTTTTATGCAACCATGCATTTACTATTTCCTCCTTGCTTAATTCCATTAATGAAAAATGTACTTTAGCTCCACTTATTCTCCTATAGTTATTTATTTCCGGTAGATTCAAAAAACCTCTTGCAGCATATTCCTCTAATTTTTGAAAATCGGTCTTACAACTTCTTAGTAACACCCTTTCACCCATAAACTTAAGCACATCTTTAGGACAAAATAATTTATTTTCTTTGAATATGAAAGTGCCGAATTTGCTCTTTACATTTTTAGTTTCATTAGATTCAAATGAATTAGTTAAGTCTTGGATTAAATTAATCCATTGATCGGAGAGATAATCATTCAGTAGTTTCAGCTTTTTCCAACATTCTACCTTTTGCAAGGTACTCATTTGACTAAGGATAGAAGCATCTTCAATGATTAATGACTTTTTACTATATGCTAGATTATTGGGATAAAAATGAACATGCTTAGATATTTTTATTTTGGCTTTCTCATCCAGAAACCATATTTCTTCTGCTTCTAAGTTTTTCCCATCTACATACGAAACCATAGGTAAAATACCTAAATTGTATAGAAACTCATTGAGATTTTGATTATCGTATTCGTTTCGATTGACTTTCGCAAATTTACCTACAACACCATGTTCTGCCCAGACTTTTCGTTTAACATCTAAACATTCTAAATCATTACGTACTAAGCCTTTGATCAACTTGATCTTATTATCCGTATGCTTGAGTTTCTGATACTTCTCTTCTTCGATAAAGAGTTCTAATTGCAACAGGCTCATGGTATCCTCCTACAGAATAAATGGGGCATTTTTAATTTCCCCTATAATTTAAAGCATTTAATACGAACTTACTCGCCTCCTTTACTAATGAGTCATTATCTGTCCCTGGGTCCTGTAGTATCAAATCAAAAAAGTCCCAGTGTTTAAACATTAGAATTGAGCTAATTACGAAAGTTAAAGTAATGTCAATCGAGTCAAACATAAACAGACCACATTCTTTCCCCAGAGCCAGTAAATCACGTAACTCTTTCCATATGGGGATGATTATCCACTTAACAAGCTCATTCTGAGGAGCAAGGCACAAAATAAGTTGTTGCATTACTATAACTAAATCGGGATCTTTAATTCTAAGAGAAGTAATATCATAAATAATCTGCCTAATTCTCTTTACAGGATCGTTTAATTCCTCAATAGAATTTGATGCACTTACTAAAGGCATGAATGTCTGAAATATTGCAGACAAAACGTTTTCTTTTCCACGAAAATGATAGGATACCATCATCATATTTACCCCTGCTTCTTCGCAGATTTGACGTACAGTTGTTTTCTCATATCCTTGGATAGCAAAGAGTTTTTTGGCAGCTGTTAGTATATTCATTTTCGCTTGTAAATTAGCTTGATTCATAAGATGTTACCTCCGTATGACGGTTAAAAAGAATTTAATATAAACATTTTTACCACAATCGTAATAATGTAATCATTATTGAACACAAATTGTGTTATTTTTTTATGTACTCATTTACTTCTATACTGTTGGTAGAGGTGAATAATATGAGTGAAGATGACTTTATCATTACACCAAAAGAAGATAAATCAGTTACGATTACTATAAGAGTAGATAGAGCCTTACAAGAAAAGTTTGATCATCTTTCTAAAATTAGTAACCGTTCAAGAAATGAGTTAATTAACTTAGCTCTTGAATATGCGATGAAAAATGCAAAGTTTATTAAAACGACTCACGAAAAAAGATGACAACAAGCCGGAAATGGCTGTTGTCATCTTTTTTAATTACATTTTGTGTTCATTTTTGAATTTATTTTATCAAACGTGGTAATACATGCTAATAGCTAAATAAACATAAGGAGACCTGTCTATGATTATTTTTAATGATTCTGATTCAATCGCCCTGGTTACATCGCACGGGATTAATTTTAAAGGTTCTGCATTTTCCTGCTCATCAGCCATCTCACAACAGTGGTTTTCTCCAGACAGTCCTTACTACTTATTAAGAATACCTGCTGTCTATTCTGACATTACAGAAACCCTTACCCTACTTTTAGATTCTGGGGACGTCGTGTCTACCTCAAAACTAACAAATTTAAACTTTGCATCTGAAATAGAATTGAATAATTATTATCAAAAAATTAATCAACTTAAATCAGAGTTCAAGGCAGCGAAACAACTAAATAATAAAAAGCGGAGTTGAGTTTTTGAAAAACATAACGTGGAATCGTGCATGGATAAACCCGTTTGAGTCTGGGTGGTCAATCATTGAAAAGATTAAGTATGCAAATGTCATTACCTCCCGAGATTTATTATTAGAATTCGGTACTTATTCAGTAAAAAGTTTAAGTAGCAGCATACTCGGGAAGCAGCATCGAGGTCTGGTGGAATTAGAGGGATTTAATCGCGTGTTACTTGCAAATTCATTAGGTGTTGACATTCATGATCATACTGAGCGTTTTCTAAAAAAGATTAGCATGTTTTCACTCAAAACGGACTCCATCTGTCTTCTACGAAATGAATTCACCTATTGTGAAAAGTGTTTGAGTTTTGGATACCACAGTCTATTACATCAGTTTTGTTTCTTAAATCAGTGTCCTTATCATTTGTGTGAATTAAGTCATACTTGTAGCAATTGTGGCAAATCACTAAATTTCGAACTATGGAATCAACCTAGAGCAGGTGGTTTTATTTGTAATTGCACAAAAAAAATAATAGATTATAATTTTTCATCCTTTACTGAATGGAACTTTAATCTACCAATAAAAAATGATTTGTTGCTAGAGTGGTTAAACACAGATTTTTCTGTATCATCTAAACTTACAAGCACGTATTTATACCTTCCAGCGCTAGTAAACAAACCACACGCCATGAAATTTCTTTTGGAATTTCATAAGTCCACCATTAATTGAATTTAAGCTATAGAGCCTCCTGAAGCGTCAAAATTGCAGATAAAAAGTTCTATTAATAGAGAGAATCGTTGTGTATTATCGGGTCATCTATGAGGGGTTCATCAGGCTCCTAGAATACCCTTTTTCGATTATCTTTCATGAAGATTTTTAAATTCACCCCATTCTGCACGTCACTAATTGATGTTAATTTAACTAATTCAGGATGCGTTAATAGTCTTATTAATATAGATTTTACTATAAATACAAAAAACACCTTACTATTAGTCGTAAGGCGCTTCCCTTGAATCAAGAACATCCTATCTATTTACTTGATACAATAAATGATATTTCTGACTCTATATACCTTGATTTCTTTATACATTCAATCCATGTATCCTGATCGATCCACCCTTTCTTTTTACCATCCATTCCAAACTTAGTTAATGCGTACTTAATCGTATTAGTTAGATATTGCATAGGTATTTCAAGCTGTCCACCAATCTTTTTCTCTTGACGCAAAATTACAAATGCTTCATATAGTTCCGTCGCACATTGTTCTAGTCTTTTTCCATCAGCATAAGCAAAAGGATAGTAATACCGAGTGTATGACCACCCACTGTTCAAAGGATATTCAATCGTATCATATCCTTTAAGACAAGTTGTAATGTCCGCAATAGTTCTTACACCGAGGAATTCGTAGTCATTTACCATAAACCTACCAACAACTTGATGTTTTCCTTCAGCTACGTAAAGTCCTTTCTGGTGCTTAAGTTCTGGTTGACCAACTAATACCACGGTTAATTTTATTTGATATCTTTCAAGCCAATTATATACATCAATGAGCCAATTATAGTTATATTCATAAAGACATTGTGCTTCATCAATAAACATCACAATCATTTTATATTTCGAATTCTCACCTTTTTCTAATAAGAATCTAGTAAGCCGGTCAAACTTTTGATTTTTTTTACCGCTGTGTGGAAAGCCATGTCCTACTCCTTCTAGTAATAATTCATAAAAGACCTCTTCATTTGGATTTTTTTTATGTCTCCCAGGAATCTTGAAAACAGGTAATTCATCTCCGTATTTTAAAGGTAGTGTTTGTGTTAAAAAATCGATTGCGCGACTTTTCCCTAGTCTTTGACGCCCATGAATAATTCCCCCCGGGGTTCTATCTTCAATCCATTCTCCGACTTCTAAATACATATTCATTATCTCATTCGTGGGTACGAGATATCTGTCTAACTCCAAGGGGTGTGTACCTCTTGATATAATTGGTCTACTTAGATAATCATTATTATTAGCGTTGCTAGACGAATCCAAATTAATTACACCTCACATTTATAAAGAAATTGGTTTAAATATAGCTTTTATGTCTGCTGGTATTTCGAAATTTCTTCTTGTATATTCGGATCTGTTTTCGTGAGGTGGACTTATTGATGTGGAGCTGTTTAAGCCCTCAGTATCATCATTAGAAATTGCTACTTCTTGACTTTGCTGGCTTTGTGCTTGCTGGTAGCGTTGCTCATGTGCAAGTTTATTCTTATCAGCCTTACTATCACTACTGCCTAGGTAATCGTAATAAGCTTGAACAAAATCCTCTTTATTAAGAAAGTATTCGTCCTTACGCCTTCTCATTTTATTTATCGCTTTTCTAGTTTCCAATGAATGAGGTGTCATTGCCCATTTTCCCGATACACGTAAATATCCAAGCTCATTTCCATTTGGATGAAAAGCTTTAATCGTCCGAATATCCATTAAATTAATGTATATTGTCAGCTTTTTCCCAATTAAGCTAGCATTATTTGATAATAAATCATTTCTGTATTGGGCACCTTCAAAATTAATGAATGGTCTTTTACCCTGCGATGTATTTCCCTTTACAACACATGTAGTACTGATTGTCAGTAACCCTAATTCTTGTCTACGATGCTCAGGTAGAATTCTTGGGATGAACCCTCTCGCAATTTTGTCACGCATTGCTTCAAGAGGGGATAAATATGATACACCGGAATGAGGTTCGTTGTTATATTGTGCCAGCATGACTTCAGTTAATTCTTCTAAATGCTCAATACTAATTTCACTTTTCAGAGCTCTCTTTTCAGCATTTTTCCTCCTAGGATCGTTTGGATTACTACCTGTTGTAGATGGCATTAGGTGGTAACCATTCTCTTCTAGAATTCCAAAAAACCTCTCAATAAAGCTCCTTCTAAGCGGAGATCTAACTTGACCCGCATTCATAAAACATCCAATGGTTTTAGTCAGTTTATCCTTTACATTAGTTGCTAAGTTTGCCTTAGCATTATCCAGCCAGAATTCTCTCCATACAGCCCATTGAGCCTCTGGAATACATGATGAGGGAAATGCTCCCTCTTTTGGATATTGCAACCCAGGAATAGTGAAAGCCCTTGGCTGATGAGGATAAATCGCATTTTGCATGCATTGTAAGACATCCATTTGTGAATACTCTGGCTTCACACACAGCAAATGCCCTAGCACAGTCCTAGTCGGTATTTCTAAAATGACAAGTAGCCAAATTCTTTTCAGTGTCTTTCTAACCCAGTTACCATCAGGATCTGTATAGCGTATCGTTACGATTAAATCTATTTTATGTCCATCAAACTGAACACGATTATACGGTCTAAAATTAATTGGATAATTCTTTTCACCTTTCCCGACAGTCCTTGCAATCATAGCAGCGGTTTCTCCATGAATATGTGCATTCCCGAAATGGCGTTCTTTCAGATTTTTCACATATCTCTCTAAGGATCTTCTTCCGCGATCTTCTGTATTCCGTGGGTACTGGTCGGCAGTAATATTCAGTTCTTTACACTTATCTATCATTCTCCTATGTATGTCTTTAACCCTGTAGGTGGGTTGTAATGAATCTTTATTAGTTCCTAAAGCTAAATCCGTAATGAGGAACTTTAGCTCTTCATATCTTTCAAGTAAAAGTTGAAATGCACCAGAATAGTTCGATTTTTTACCTTTTGGGAGTTGCTCACGTTCATATTTTTTCACATGAAAGCTGGGGTTTAGAGCTCTAAATCCCTGGACATCTCCATATGGATCAGATTCCAGACATCTATTTACAAATCGCAAAATTTCTTTTGTCTCAATACCTGTAGCAATTGAAATCTCGCGAACTGGTGTCTCACCTTGAACATACATCTCAACGGCCAATTTTCTTCTTTCGTACCTATCTTTATCTGAATCAGTGAAGTTACTAGTATCCACGATAGGCCAATCTGCTAAATTAAGACTCGAGTAATCTATACCTAACTTTTCAAATAAGATTTTTCTACCCATTGATCCTGACCTCCGTTTCAAGGCCTAGGTGTTGTTTTTCAATGTCCGCTTCAATTTCACCGGAGTAGATTAAGCAGCTGATAGCCTCATATATACGCGGCAATGATACAGTAAGCAATTTATGTAATTCAGCTACGGTGCTCTTACCCTGCTTGAGTTGTTCTTTAATTTTAAACTGATCTATTTCCACCGGGGTATTACTATTAAGAACATAAGGAATAATTTCTTTTAAGTTTTCTAGATATATCAAGTTTTTGCGAATATCCTTTTCTGTCCGTACTATATGTTCCTTTCCGTTCACATCACACCATTTTTTCTGAATTGTGATTTGTTTCTTTACTTCCTCCTTCTCCAGGTCATTATCGTATTTAATTTCAATATATAAATCAGAACCATCCTTTCGTTTTGCCCACATATCAAAGATTGATGTTACTTCTTCCCCTTCAACACTTGCTTCGCATGGTTGCTCACAAAATGTTTCAATCGAGGGATCCGTTTCAATTAAGATCCATTGATCTAACTCCAGATCACTAAATAAATTTACCTCTCTATTTAATTTGGGACTAAACACAAGCCAGTGATTATTTCCATATCTGCCTGTTCGTTTCTTTATTAATGGTGTATACAAAAAAATTCCCTCCTTCGGAATAGATTATTAACCATTTTGTTCAGTTTTCATTACTTTTAAACTACCATTGCTTATTTTGTAGGGATTTTCTTGTCGCTAGCACGTTTTGTAGGGATATTCTTGTCGCAAAAAAAACGACAAGAATATCCCTACAAAAGCAAAAAAACCTTGATTTAACAAGGTTTCGTTGTAGGTACTTTCATGTCGTTAGACTAATAATAATAGAGTCTAACGACAAGAAAATACCCTCATTAGCGACATGAACATCCCTCAAATATGAGCAGACATTCAAGGAAAAAAGCCTAAAAAGAAAACACCTTACGATAGTTAATCGTAAGGTGGCTCTTTCCAAAAAAGCATGAGCAGCTTCATTATAAAGTTCATCAAACCTTAATGAACAAGATAGGATTGCCCCTGAAATATCAAACTCCGGATAAATGTAATGGTGTCTGTCAAAATCTAATATTGCAGAAAGTTCGTGCTCAGAAAACAACAAATTATCAACCCATAGATCCCAATGAACCCATCCTTGATCACAGCTAGAGAAGAATGAAAGATCAATATTATCAATAATTCGTCTCTGTTTTTCTAAGGCTCCAATATAATAGCTTGAGTTGTTCTTGATTGCTTCTTCCCATCGTCGATTCCAGCTATCCATCATTTCTTCTTTAGTTGGAACATTCCAATGAAGTACCTGATTAGTATTACTTTTTGAGTTAAGAATTAAATGCATCTTCCCTAAGATTAACTGTTTAAATAGACTGTTTTGCCTGATCGGGCTGATTCATAAATTGCTTCCAAAATCTCAGTGACAACAAGAGCTTGTTCAGCTGTTACAACAACTTCTGAGTCGTTCAGAATGGCATTAATCCAGGCTGCACATTCCACATCGATATCTCGTTCCGATGTGCCGTCATAAAACGCTACGCCACCAGCAGAGAAGTCAATTTCCTTTACGAACAAGCGGCTGTTTGTCTCGCCATTAATACGAAGGACATTCTTCATATCCGCTCCGCCTTCTGTACCACAGAGCGTACATTTTGCTTCATCGATGTCAAGCGTATTAAGAGCCCAGCTTGCTTCCAGTGTAATGGTCGCGCCATTCTCCATCTTAATGAAACCTACAGCAGAATCCTCTACCGTAAATTTAGAAGGATCCCATGGACCCCATGCGTTAGCGGCATTTTCTTTCGACCCAAGCTTATGAAATACAGAGCCTGTCACCGATACAGGCTTGTAATTATCCATCATCCAAAGCGTTAGGTCAAGTGCGTGTGTACCGATATCAATAAGCGGACCACCGCCTTGTTTCTCTTCGTCAAGGAATACGCCCCATGTTGGTACCGCACGACGGCGAAGGGCATGAGCACGAGCGTAATAAATTTCGCCTAATTCACCTTGCTCACAAACCTTTTTTAGATATTGGCTATCCGGACGGAAGCGGTTATTGTAACCAACTGTAAGTTTTTTACCGGTGCGCTTGGCAGCATTCAGCATCGCTCTGGCTTCAGCTGCGGTCTTAGCCATTGGCTTTTCACACATCACATGCTTGCCGGCTTCAAGAGAATCTATTGTAATAAAAGAATGCGAGTCATTCGGTGTTAACACATGTACAACATCAATCGATGGGTCAGCAATCAATTCGCGGTAATCCGCGTATACTTTCGAACCTTCCACGCCGTATTTCTGCTGTGCTTCAATAGCACGATCTACTACCAGGTCACAAAAAGCAACAATTTCAACGTTTTTGTTATTGCTGAGTGCCGGGAGATGCTTGCCGTTGGCGATTCCACCGCAGCCAATGATACCAACTTTTAATAACTTACTCATGTCCATCCTCCGTGTAAATATAATTGGTTTATTTTAAATTTAGCTTTAACAGTCTCATTAACTACAATTAATCTAGAAGTATAATCTCAACTTCACGTTTCAGATCCGCCGAACGAAGTACTCCGTCGATGATCGCTTGCTAGATGAGTATTTGTTCCCCTGGAATCGGTTCAAAAAGTTTCGCACGTCCAGGGATGATATCTGCTACAGCTACAATATCCACATAAGGCAATTTTTTATAAGCGGAGACATGTGCACGTGCGATTCCCCCGGTACCAATAATTCCGATTTTAACTCTGTCGCTCATATGTCAGATTCATCTCAGAAAAGGCTACCGTCTTGTATGCCATCTCTCCAAATTTTATACGGTAAGTCGATTTATTAAGCCTATTCTTTGCCTAAACGTTTGCAATTTTTGTTTTCAATTCATCCAATCGAATAACTCGAGATTCAGTGTTTGACCTATTCGCAGCTTCAACTAAACGGGTAAGATCCGTAGCGAGTAAGATATTCTCGGATGCCTCGATTACTTGCAAGATGTGCTCTACCCATTGAGAGAAAGATCTTGGCGAATCGCTCCCCAACTCAATATCCTGCCATCCTTCGCGTAGGAGATTACTACGGACTTTAATCGTTTCTTCAGGGTATCCGTATAGTAATGTTCCTTCAGTCCCATGTAGTTCAATTACAAAAGGAGAATGAGAAGTCACAAACCCTGTTTCTACGATACCGATAGCCCCATTTTCGTACTTGAAAGTAACTACCGCATTATCTTCTACTTCTTTGCTTGTAACATAGCCATAGCTTGCACTAACGCTAACTGGCATTCCCAGAAAACGGCGAACCAGGTAAATTGGATGGCAACCTAAGTCGATTAGTGCTCCACCTGCTGCTTGATTTAATGAATAGAAGTGCTCCGGCAACCAATTTTCTGTGGATCCATTATGCGCTAGACGAACACGTGCCAATGTCAATTGGCCAAGGATACCTTCTTGGATTACTTTCAAAATAGAACTGGTATATCCATCGTACAGACGTGGTAACGAGACGGTAAGCTTTACACCTGCTTCATTAACAGCAGCAAGGATTTCCTGTACTTCTTCATAAGTCGGCGCGACTACTTTTTCGGTGAAAATATGTTTACCCGCTTTAGCAGCTTTTACGATAACTTCCCTGTGCATTGTAGTTGGAGCATCGACAACAACTGCATCTATATCCGTACGAGCTAATAACTCATCCAAAGAGCTCACATAAGGAACCCCGTACTTAATAGCTTTCTCAGCACCTCTATCTGGATTTTCATCCCAGATCGCCACTAATTCCGTATTTGGATTTATTAATACTTCACGAGTATAATCATCCGCATGGACATGCCAAAAACTTAATTTCCCAACTCTAATCATTTAAAATCTCTCCCTGTTAATATTTGTCTTATCCCAAAATGGAAACAATTCTGAAGGCATTCGTGCCCGTAGTACTAGGCAAAATAATAAGTATTGTGAATATTCAGAACAATCACAATACGATAAACGTTGTAAGTGATTATCCTATTATCTATATAGCCAATTTTCAGGAATTGTCGTGAGATCTGCAGGTTGCTGATAACGCTCACCAATTTCTTTAAAGCGACTCAGCACATTCTCATCCAATAAACCTAGCTGATTAGGTGCCCCATTTAATAAAAACGTAACATTGTGTTTGTTTGCATCAGTTACTTTATCCAGTACCCAGTCAGCTGTTTTAAGTTCCAATGTGGTATCAGTCGTTCTCCAAAACCAAGTTTTTGTTAAGATATTGCAACTTGCTCCTGGACCTGTAAATGAATCCTCGATTTCTTGGCCGGCAGCATTTTCATAAAAAACGATATCCGTATGATTCAGATTGGATTCACAACTAATATTCATCAATAGGCAGTTCGGTTGTAATTGTTTTACCCAAGCATCGATTTCTTCGAATGGCAAGAATTCATAATAAGGGCCACCCCAATGCGCGTTCCAACCGTCAATGATCAAAAACTGAATTTCACCATAACCGGTTAATAATTCTTCCAATTGGTTTTTAATAAACTGCTTGTCCTCTAGTGTACATTTTTTTCTACCGATTTTATGGTGAATATCTAACATTGAGAAATAAAGTCCTGCTGCAATTCCTTCATTTCTGAATGCTTCAAGATATTCCTTCACGACATCACGTTTGTTAGATGCATTTGCGACCGAGTGATCCGTATATCGGGTAGGCCACAAACTAAACCCTTCATGATGTTTAGCAGTTAAAGCAGCGAATTTCATTCCTGCAGATTTAGCTGCTCGTGCCCATTGTGTGCAATCCAACTGTTCTGGGTTCCAGTCTTTTGGATTGAAAACGAATCTACGAGGTTCATTATTATTTTCATGCCCGTTTTCCCAATCTTCAATTTCTGAATCGGCGAATTGAAACGTAGCGCTATTGAAATGAATGAACATTCCTAATCTTTGATTAACAAACCATTGCTGACTTTGTACTAATTTTTCGTTACTCATTTTTACCTCCCATAATTAAAGGGTTTGAATAACCCATTCACAGTTAGATTTTTTTCGTGATCATTATTAGAATACTTATCACTCATGTGACTGCTAATCTATTACGCCGCGCAATTTCCCACTACTCACACAAATGGCCAGATCCATTTAGTCACCTAAATCGGTACCTGTAACTTGTGCTATTGAATTGCTGGCACCCGAATTCCGACGACGGTTCCACCATCTACCCAGCTATCAATAGTTAAACCATAAGTTTCACCATACTGCATTCGTATTCTTCGATTTACATTGGCCAATCCAATGCTCGCATCTTTGGAGGACTGAGGTGTGTTAACATCCGCATTCAGATACTCTCTTATCGTGTTCAATCGTTCAGCAGTAACGCCTGTCCCGTTATCAGATACGGTTATGACAATACTTTCTTCGGCTCTAAAAGCCATAACTGAAATCATCCCATGGTAATTTTTTGAGTTCATCCCATGAATGAATGCGTTTTCTACGATTGGTTGGAGAATAAATCGAATTATCTTATAATCCCTTAGTTCTTCAGGGATTATTATCGAAACTTGGACGCCTTCTCCGTAACGGGCATTCATTATTTTTAGATAATTTTCGATATACGAGATTTCTTCTTGAATCGTCATCATAAGGGATCTATCTTTATAAATTGTTCGAAGCATCTTGCCGAGTGTTGTAATGCCATCCACTATACTTAATTCATTGCGGACCATAGCGACCCACTTGATTGTATTAAGTGCATTATAGAGAAAATGGGGATTAATTTGACTTTGGAGCGCTTCTATCTCCAGTTTTCTTTTATCCTCTTCGATGACTTTATTTTTTTCAATCAGTTCCTCGATACTGAGGGACATATTATTGAACCGCTTTCCGATCATGCCGAGTTCTGATCTCGGCGTCTCATCGAGTAAGATGCCAACATGCCCTTTCTCCATCTTGTGCATGGCATTAACCAAATGATTAAGAGGCCTAGTTATTCGGTAAATCCAATAATAAGAAAAAACAAATGCGAGGATAATGCTTAGAGTCACCACAACAATTATTAACTTCCGCAAAGTCAAAATATTACGAATAAATTCCGTTTCCGGTGTTTCGTTTACAAGAGTCCACCCAGTCTTAGCAATTTGGTAATAAGTAACTTCTTGTGAGCGGCCTCCTATTTTCGTTGTGAAACTACCATACTGCCTTGAACGATCGATCTGTTCAGCCAGCGATGATCTAGAACCAATCATGTCGGGGTCGGAATGAGAGATGCGATTTCCGGAAACATCTATTAAATAAGAACTACTCTTCCAAGCGTCCCCCTCACTTCCATTGTATATGGAAACGAAGTCCGATTGCTTGACATTAAATACAAGTACCGCTGTTTGGTTCACGCTTCCGAGAACTGTGACCTTACGAACGACAGTCATAAAGGGCACTGGTTTCTCATTCGAATAAGTTCTTTCTGTTAAACCAAACAAAGAAGAATTCGTTTGTCCATCCCAGAGAAAACCAAATGATTTTTGATTAATCTTTTCATAGAGAGAAGATGAATAAAATGGGCTTTCTTCTTTCGCCTCAGCACTATACCAGCTACCTAACGCAGAGTCATTTATAGCTTCTCCGTTTGGTGTATAGATAGCAATTGAATGAATATAAGGAAAGGTGGTCAATATCGAATTCATGGTCTTAATGACTTCTTGAGCTGTATTTAATCTGGTTATCTCATCTTCTATTTTTGGTTGTCCAATAAACCCTTGAACATCTGTGTTAATAGCCAGTAAACCAGCAATTTGCTCCAATTGATTACGAAAATTATGAATATTGTAATCAGATTGACTAAACTGGCGTGTAACCATTTCCTCAGATTGTTTCTTTAGGATGGAAAGTACGCTGTTATAGAATAGGCCAGAAAATACGATCACGATCACGAACGTCATTGCCAAGAAGGAAACAATGAGTTGAGTCTTCAAACGGACGGTAAAGTTATGGTTATTAATAATTTTAAAAATGTTCATGTGTACCCGCCACATCGTCCATCACTCTCTTCTTCCGGAATTCGAGTGGGGAAACTCCTGTTGTTTTCTTGAAAATTCTGCTGAAGTAGACGCTGTCTTGCACACCGACATTTTCAGCAATTTCATATGTTTTAAGCGTCGTGTTCCTAAGCAGTTCCTTTGCTTTTTCCATCCTGTAATCCGTAAGGTATTCAATTAAGTTCCGGCCCATTTCCTTCTTAAAAAGAAAACTAAAGTAGTTAGGACTTAACCTGACATGTTCGGAAATTTCTTTTAGCGAAATATCTTGGTCATAGCGTTCCCGTATAAATTGTAAACCGTTGGCTACATCCTTACTCACTGATTTCATCATACCCTTATCTTTTGCTAGTTCCTCGAGCAGGGTTTCCCATGCGTCTAACGAATCGCGTATAGAAGAACTTGCTTCTATTCTCTCGCCTGCCGATAACTCAAGTAAGGTTGAGCGATCATCAGGTAGTTCCAAATAGGCAATTGCCCAATCCAAAAGATCAATAAATAATCGTTTCCAGCTTCGTCCGTCGGGTAACGGCAATTCAGATCGTTTCTGGACTTCTAGCTTTAAGTCTTGGAGATAAGGCTCTCCCAAACTCCCCCAAGCTGAGCAGCTAGCAAGCAATTCCTTTTTCCATTTGACCTCAGAACTTTTTATGCGTGCATCGGTAAGAAATACGATTGAAACTTCTGAAAAATATCTAGCCTCCATACCGACATTACACTCATGATATAATTTTTTTAACGATTGGAACCCTTGTCCTCCGGATTTCACACAAATGGAAACTGGAACATAGAAATAGGTATTCATCGCTTTACGTATGTTCTCAAACAGGTCGTTTAATTTCGTACGTATTTCAAAATCTTCGAGTTGGGGCTCAAAAGAGAACACCATCAAGTAACGATTATCGTGATCATGAAATGCTTCACCGATGTTGTGATTTCCTAAAATCTCATTTAGAACGTTTAAAATCGTAAAATGGATGAGCTCCCCTCTTTCGTCGTTAAAGCGTTGGGAAAGGCGGGAATATTGACTCGTTTCCATAATAGCCATCGTCATTTTGCCCGAAACTATGCGGGAGTTCATTTGCATAAGAAGAATTTCAAGCTCTGAAACGGAATAAACACCGTAGAATAAGAAATCCATAAAAAGTTTTTCTTTCAACTTTTGCTGATTCATTTGATGGTTTAACGAAACGGGTACAGACCGTTTGCGATTTTTCAATTCTTCCTGAATGGAAGCTAGAATGGCCTCGATCTCTTCAAGCGACATCGTTAATTTCAATATATACCCAGAGACTTTAAGGTTCGCTGCTTTTCGAGCGTATTCAAACTCCTCAATACAGGAAAGAATTAAAATTTTCGTATCCGGATCATTTTTTCTAATGATGGAAATGAGCTCCATTCCATCCATAACTGGCATTTTAATATCAGTAATAATCAGATCTGGTTTTTCTTGCTCATAAACGGCCAATGCTTCTTTCCCGTTGGATACGTCCGCAATAACTTCCATCTCATACTTGCTCCATTTTATGGAGTTTTTTAGTCCGACGCGGACGAGCATTTCGTCTTCAACGATTATTACTCTGAACATGTAGCACCTCAAATCGAAGAGAAGTATCCTTAGGATTTAAGAATAACAGAGCCGCATAGCTCAATCAATAAGGGTACAAGACTCAGATCCGCCAAGAAACAGCGAACCAGAATCTTGTACCAAATCTAAGAAGTAGAAATTAATTATTTCGTGCCGGAAATGAGTTGTTTATAACTCGCTAAACCTTCTTCATATGACTTTTTCCAGAAGGCATCTGCATCAGGAAGCCCTGCTGTATTCACAAGCTCAGTGATTCGCTCCTTTTCTTTCTGGAAGGCAGCGTCATCTTGCGCCATAATGGCTTTTGGGATTTCTTTTATAAGGATTTGCTCAATATTATTCTCAATTTTAATGAGTTTATCATCGCCTTGCGGTTGGAGAGCAGGAAGAGCAGGAATGTAAGCAGAACTTAAGCTTTTCGCTTTTCCGGATTCAACAAGTTTGTTCCACGCATCTCCTGGGAACGTACCACCATAATATTCACTGTACTCTTTATCTAACGGGGTTAACTTCGTTTTGAAGTATTTCTCGCTAAAACTGAGGTCTAAGTACGAACCATCTGGCATCACGTAGCTTCCACCGAGTCCGGCAAACTTACCGTACAAACCGATACCAGTGTTCACCGAGAAGTTTGAATCTTCATTCTTGGCTTTAATCGACGCGTCAGTAAACTCCGGTTTTCCATTCTCTACGTTCCAGTCTTTTCCTTTAACTCCATCGAGGAGTAGACGTGTACCTTCTGGGGAATAGAAGTAGTCAAGGAAAGCGATAATTTTCTCTGGGTTTTTTGCATTTTTTGAAATAACAATCCATGGATCGTTTTGGCCTACAATGGATTGCAGACTCAAAGCTTGTGATGTAGCGCCATTTACCACTTGAGCAACAAAACCTTTGTCTGATTGACCTTTGGCTTTAAAATAGGCATTTGCACCGTCTAACTCCCAGCCCATATGAATAGTGAGCAATTGACCTGCTTTCAGCTTTGCTTGGTAATCTGCATATTTTTGTGTAAAGGCTTCTTTATCAAGAATTCCAGCACGGAATGCTTTGTTATAGAACGAAACGCCTCTCCAGAATGGTCCGTCTGCACCGTAGCGGTATACATATGATCCGTCTGGCTTCGTTGTAGTATTTCTCGTTGATTCCGTCCACCCTTCGGCATAAATGAATGGAACATAATAAGGCCAAAGTCCCCAATCCGACCAACCAGATAATCCGTATACTTTCTTACCTTCGTCCGTCTTAGGGTGTTTATTCAATTGTTCGGCGATCATTGGAATAATGTCATCATACGAGTTAAGTTTTGGATAACCTGCTTCTTTATAGTAATCCCAGCGTGTATACCAACCAATCCAAGGTGAGTAGTTAGTATACGGCTTCGCATCAGGAGTAATGCTATTCGGAAGGAAATAATAATTTCCGTCTTTATTACCTAAACGAGAGTTAATCACATCAAGCGCGTTTTTATATTTCGAGATATTTGGCGCTTTGGCGAGCAAATCTTTTAGAGGCAATGCCAACTTGCCATCAAGTGCAACTTGGGCGAGTTCCGGTGGTAAAACCATAATGTCCGGAAGGTCTCCACCTGCTAGCATCACTTTGATTTTATCCCGATCCATGCTCATAATATCCATGGTTACGCCGGTCTTCTCTTTAATCGCATCTGCTACTGCGTTTTTTTGGACACCAGGAGTGCCGTTGAACTGCTGGTCCCAGCTGATGGACAAAGTAGTGTTCTTACCTGATGCTGTTGATGAGCTTGCTGACTCGCTTGGTGATGCACTTGCCGGAGTATTAGTGCTGTTACTGTTTCCTTCACTACAAGCCGTTAATCCTAAAGCGGAACAAAGACTTAGTGCGAGTAGGGAAGTTTTTAATTTTTTCTTCATTTTCATGAACCCTCCTTAAAATTTTTATATCTATATACAGTCCTTTGGGAGAGGACGGCATATACGCAATGGAATGGGTTTAACCTTTAATTGCTCCTAGCATGATGCCTTCAACGAAATAACGCTGCATGAACGGATAAACTAACAGGATTGGGAATGTTACGATCATTGTCGTACTCATCTTAATGCTTTCCGGTGTCATTTTAATGCTTTGTGCGTTTTTGGTTATGCTAGATGGGTCCATATTTGTGAAGGAACTCGCTGAACTTAGGAATTCGTACAAAGTAAGCTGCAACGTTTTTAAGTTAGCGCTATGCACGAGAAAATAGTTGTCAATCCATGTGTTCCATTGTTCTACAGACGCAAAGATTGCAACTGTCGCGACAATAGGCTTACAGAGTGGAAAGATCACTTTCCAAAAAACCGTCCAGTACCCTGCTCCATCGATCATTGCCGACTCCTCTAAGGGACTAGGAAGCTGTTCAATATAAGTTTTAATTAAAATTACATAAAATCCTGATACTGCTGTCGGTAACACGTATAGAAGGAAATTGTTATCTAAATGCAACATCTTCATTGTGATATACCATGGAATAAGACCGGCATTGATATAGAGTGTAACAACTAAGAGCCTATAGACGAACTTTCGAAACAACATTTTATCTTTTGTTAACAAGTACGAAAAGAAGCTACAACAGATGACCGTAAGTAACGTACCGATTACTGTGCGTGCTATTGAGATAAAAAATGAGTTTCTAATAGATGGGAGCGACAAAATATTTTTGTACGTCTCTAGTTTAAAACCTGCAGGTAAAATGAATACACCTTGTACGACTTTAGCGGGATCACTTATGGAATAGATAAAAATGTAATAGAATGGATAGATACACAAGAAAACAAATAAGGTTAATATTAAGTAGTTGACGACGTCAAACGTCCTGCTGCCTAAATGTAGCGTTCGCATTGTTATTACCTCCCTGCCTAAATTATATTTTGTCCTCGGACGCGTTTGGAGACAACATTCACGGCGAACAATAGCACAACACTCACTATCGTTTTGAACATGCCGACTGCCGTTGCGTATGGATAATCGCCGACCTTGATCCCGGAACGGTAAACGTAGTAGTCGAGCACTTCTATTTTGCCTGCGACGAGTGGATTATAAAATACGAAATACTGATCAAAGGAGCTTGAGAGCATACTACTGATGCTTAACAAGAGCAAAACTAGGAATGTTGGCATTACGCCAGGAACTGTAATATGCCAAATCATGCGGAATCGGTTTGCTCCATCCACCTTTGCTGCGTCGTATAGTTCGCCGTCAATACCAGCGATCGCAGCTATATAAATAATGGAGCTCCAGCCAAGACTTTTCCAAACGTTAATCCCTGCCTGAAAATACCAGGTAATTCTTTCGTTCCCAATTGGATCCAAGGTGTGATTCACACCTAATTTCGCTAACAAGGAATTGACAAGGCCTTCGTTTGAAAATATCGCAAATGCTACAGAGAAAACCAGCACCCAGCTGATAAAATTCGGCAAAGTCGAAAACGTCTGGACAAATTTCTTGTACTTCTTGGATCGAATCTCATTTAGCATAATTGCAAATACGATTGCCAGCGGGGATAATAAAATGTTTAAAAAATTCATCGCCAGTGTGTTGATAAGCGCATTTCTTAAATCTGCAGAGGAATTGAAAATTTCCTTGAAATGCTCAAACCCCACGAAAGGCGTCATGGATAATGGAATGCCTGGTTTGTAATCAAAAAAGGCATATATCCATCCGTAAACCGGAAAATAATCAAAAAGCAGCAAACATACGATAAATGGCGTAGAGAATAGAAATAATGACATGCCATCCTTACCGATCCATCTTTTATTTGCTTTTACTGCAACAGGTTTGTTAATCATATCCGGCAACCCCCTTTCTGTGTTTTGTAATTAGATTTTATAACTTTCAACGATTAAACAGAATGAAGCTTATTCTCACTTCTAGGACTTTTCTACGATCTTACCTAAAGAGATGAAGATATCCATTGCTTACGAACGATTAGGCAGGATTTTTTTCCGCGGAATAGGATTATTTGGTTGAAACTTGTCTTTTCTCTGCCTCCCATTGTCGATGAGAGCAAAGCAATATAACAATCGGGCCTCCCACATCCATGTGAGAGGCCCGTCGTAGGGATTCTTTTGGAAAATTACAAGGGAAAATAAAACACCTTGCTATTTTTTCACTTGTTCGCCATTGTCTGTTTTCGACTCAAAATCGTGATCGACAGAGGCTTCTAGAATATCATTAAACGCCCAGTGACTGTTAGGGACGTCTTTCCAAGGTGAAATCTCAATTCCATAAAGTGGACCTCTATCCAGCGCTCGATTGATGATTGTAACAGCTTCTGCTCTGGTGAGTGAATTATTAGGTTGGAATGTACCATCCTGGTAGCCCTTCATGAATCCGGCTCCATGAGCAAGTTTAATAACCTGCTCTGCCCAGTTTCCATCAGTATCCGAGAAGCCTGCCCCTGGTTGTGTTGACTCTGGTGCCAACTTGGATGCAACCACTGCTATCTCCGCACGTGTAATCGATTGTTCCGGCTTGAAAGTTCCATCCTCATAGCCACTCATTAAGCCCATAGTGGTAACTTTTTCAATGGCATTAGATGCCCAATGCGAGGATTTGACATCTTGATAGGCAATTTTTTCAGATTTACTATCAAGCGAAATGACACGTGACAGAATTGATGCCATTTCTGCGCGTGTAATCTGATTATTCGGCTTAAACAAGTCTCCCGAATAACCTTGGATGTAAGCAGCATGCTCTTCTGCATTTACTGCACCTTCCGCATTGACAATTGCAAATGTACTAAATTTGTTCACTGTAAATTGAATTCCCTTGCCCTTTCCAAAAGATACAATTTCGCCCTTCACAAATTGTAAAGTACCGTCGCTATGTTCAATATAGATACCAAGTTGCTTCAAATCGTTTTCGTTAACGTTTTCATCTTGCAAAGGAAGTACAAGTGTAACATCCTGGTTTTGTAGATTCGTATCAATCTTAATTGGACGACCGATAACCTTCACCTTTTCTCCTTCAGTTGAGGTTATAACAACAGTTGACTGATTTGCACGCCCTTCGACTTGATCTTTTTGTCCGACATCTTTAACCGGAATGAGATTAAAATACAAATCGTTAGTCAGACCCTGTAGCGAAGTATTAGGAATAACTATTTTCGCTCCGACCGTTTCAATACTCATGTCCATCTTTTTATCAGCCAGAAGCTTTACGGATTCCTTAGACAAGGTAACATTCGTCTGTGAAACCTCGTCTTTCTCATCCGGAATGATAATTGACGCTCGTTTAACACCATCTGCAAGCAGCTTGTCGATGTAGTTTTTCGCTACATCCTCCGTAAACTTCAATTCATCTGTTTTCTTACCATCTGCCTGTTTAGTGCGTTTGATATCAATTTTTACTGTGCTCGGGTCGCCCCCGGATGAAATGATTTCAGTAGTTGTCGATGGTGTACCACCACCACCACCTACCGAGCCGTTACTTGAGCTATTTGCTACTGTATACTTCAGACCGTCTAACAACATAAGATTTCCTGATTTATTAACTACCTTGAGACTGTGTGTGCCAGAAGGCAATTTAGAAACAGAGTATACCGTATGCTGCGCGCTCTGGATTTCACTATATGCGCTCACTGTCTTCACAAGCGCACCATCGAGATAAATATCCATTTCACTTTGCTCGGGGCCATTTGGCATTATGAAATCGATGCCTGTTCCGTTGAACGTATAGGTAAAGTAATCCCCGTTCGTATTCGTATCATGAATGTCTTCCATGTAATCTCCACTGAAGTTAAACTTCAAGGTGGTTGTACCCGTTGGCTCTGCTGCTAAATACTCTTTCTTAATCGTTAACGCATTACCTGTTACCGTGTAGTCAGTTCCAATGCTCAGTGCCTGAGTACCATTAAAAATACCTGTAAGGTTGGCAATATTACCAACTACGTTAATCGTGATATCAGCTGGTATTGATTTATTAAAATCCGCTTCTGAAATATCGATAAGATCCACCATTTGAACTTTAAGCGAATCGAGCAGCATAAAATCACCCGATTTTTTGACGGCCTTCAAAGTATGTTGACCACTAGTCAGTCCAGTAGCGCTAAATACAACTTGTTGGACTTTATTCTTTACATCTCCGTAAGTATCAACTGTTTTAATAAAGTTACCATCGATATAGATGTCTACTAAACCTTGACCCCTGTCAAGCTCCGTAATGTATTGGATCCCAGTACCCTTGAAGGTATATTCGAAATAATCCCCGTTTGTGTTGGTGTATTGGACATCGTCCATATAATCCCCTAATGATCGGCCGCCATTGCGATACCACCCACCCTTATACGTTATCTTAGCCGAGTCATTGTTAACCATCATTGTTCTGCCTGAAGATGACGAATTGATAATTTGAATAGATAGCGTTTGGTTCGCTCCCGCGTTGAAGACAAAAGTGAGGTTTGTTTCACCAACAGGTTGATTAGCTAGATAGGTCTTACTGATTGATACGACGTTTCCTGAAACTGAATAATTAGTACCTTCCACTAACGTAGTACTACCATTCTTAATCGACGTTAGTGTATTACCGTTCAAGGTAAGGCTGGTATTCACATTTGCTTGCTTTGTCAATTTCTTGTCAAAGGTAACATTTAGCGGATTGATCGTGCTAGCTGGTGTGCCAGAGATAGTAACTGAGAAGGTTTCAGAGTCGCCACCAGCAAATCCGAAGTTTAGTTTAATTTCCCCTATTGAATGGTTGGCAAGGTATTCTTTTTTAATTGTCACATCGTTGCCAGAAACGGTGAAATCGGTATTTCTTACGAGTGTGGTTGAACCATTTTTGATATCTGTCAACGAACTGGAACCATTAGGAAGTGTAACTTTTACATCAAATGGATTGTCTTTATTAAAGTTACCTGATGTCTGTTCAAGCAGAGAATCGGCCGTCACCTTGAAAGCATCGACGATAAAATACCTGCCTCCTGATTTTACACCTTTTAATGTATGCTGACCTTGAGGCAAGTCTGAAATGCTATATACCAGATACTGCCCGTTGTTGCTGATATTTTCATCAATAGAGCTAACTTGCTGAACTTGTTGTCCATCGACATATATATCAATGTCGCTTCCGCCTTTATCTTGCTCTGTCAAGTATTCGATACCGGTACCGGTAAACGTTAACTGGAACTCAGCAGATTGCTGCTCGGTAAAATGAACATCGTTCATATAATTATGGAAGCTATCCGATCTACCCGAGTTATGATTCCAATCCCCTGTATAAGTAATGGTCGGATCCGTATCGTTCAAATATACGGAATGGGATACTGTGTTGTCAGAATTAATAGTAGAGACAGTATTATCCGAAACCACTGAGCTGCTGTCAGAGTTGGTGCTGGTGTTCGGAACACTGTTGACTTGCTGTGCAGAATCGTTAATCACTACCGACAAGTCTTGTGTATCATGTAACTGCTCCTTACCACCGTTCCTAGCCCAGTTTCCTGTATATCGCACGCCGGTGTCATCGTCATTTACGCTGTTCGTACCATTTATTGTCGATACTTTAAACAATCGTGAAGCGTGAGGCTCTAAATAAATGGGCTCCAAGCCATTTTGGAACGTACCGAGCTCAGTATGGCTCCACAAGTCACGGACTGAGGCGTTGCCATTTAGACCAATATCACTCCATTTGACTCCAATACTCGCTGCCTTGCTACCCAGATTGAACAATGCAACTGTGTATGTACCGTCGCCATTGTTTGCATACCAAACCTGCTGCGGTTTATCTGTGGACATTGGATGGATCGGGCGCCCTGCCTGATTTACCGCAATGACCTCTTTATTTGTCAGCAATTGAAGACCATAATCGTCCAGATTCGTCAGATTGTCACCTGTGAAGAGTTGAGCTGAAGAAGCTGCCCAAAATGTCATTGCTGTTTGGCGCTCGTCTTTGGTCAATCCGGATGTTGCCCCGTTTCCAATATTCAGGGAATCGAAATCATTCCAACCACCAGGACCAGCATCACGCCACCAAAGAGCTGCATCAGGGAATAATCGGGCAATATTATTCCATTCGGTCATTCCGACTGCAGGATTGTATGATTCCACATCCCAATTAACTCGCCAACCATTGGCATACTTTTTCCAAAAGTCAATATAGTTATGGTCAAGTGCCCAGGACAATTCAAACCAGATATTATGTTTTTTCAGTGCTTTTGACCAAGCAACTACGTCATCACGCGCGTCAATTGATGTATCGTTGTGGCCAGATCCAGGGGTTACACTGTCGAATTTGACGAAATCAATTCCCCATTCCCCAAACAAGTCAGCAATGGAATCGATATACTTTTGAGCGCACGGATTCGAGAAATCCATTTTATATCCGATATCCCAATAATCAGACTTCCTGAGCGGCTTTGCTGCGATATCCTGCATACGGCAGTCTTCTGTTCCATAAATCTTCAAATTTTGCTCGTAAGCATACTTCGATAATCCCGGAATCATATAGACTCCGATTTTTTGTCCATTGTTGTGCACATAATCAATTAAGTTCTGGAATCCACTTGGATATAACGTTGTGCTTGGAACAGGCCTTCCGTATTCATCCATACTGCCATTCCAGCCTGCGTCGATGTTAATATAATTATAACCATATGCTTGCAGTTTCTCATGCATAGCATCAGATATAGCTTTGAGCTTTGTCTCTGACGTCCAGTTCCCCGGACCGTCATATACTTGCAAACTATAACTACTCCAACCCATATAAGGCTTTTGGGCCGAACCATTGTCAGCTGCTTCTGCAACATCTCTTGTCGGTGAAATATAACCAAACTGCGCAAAAACCAATGCAACTAGCACAAGGGTCTGCCAGGTTCTTCTCATTAGGATCTTCAACTCTGTTACATCTCCTTTTTGTACGAATGAAGGCATTCGTGTCTTCCCCGTGTTCTTTAGACGGATTGACCATCTAATTACTCGAATGTCCTTAGGGGATCCTCCAGCATGTTAGTGCTGGTTTACTACGATCGATATGCTTACCATTCGTTTTATTAAACCTACGCTCGATATCGGATTCTCTATTGCTGTACACTAGGTTAACTTGTTAAATACTCACTTAGCTTTATTCGACTATTAACACCTCCTATGGGTACGCTTACAAAATTGCTTTTAAAAAAATGAATAACCTTTCTTCCGATTAGAATATAAATATTAGATTCTATCATCTCCTTTAATATTAGAATTTAAATAAATTTTAAAGAAATGCATGGGATTAAGGAATGGAATTTGTTATGACTTCTGGTAGAATTCCACGATTACTGTTTGTTTCTCATACTATTAGAAAAGCCCATGAAAGAAACATTCATGGACTTCCCGTTATTAAGGATTTGAGAGTCATTCTTTTTGTTGATCCCCAAACTTTGTTTGAACTTATTTACCATACTAATCCCGCATAAAACAGACAATTAATGATCAAGGAGCAGGAGGCATGTTTCGAATTCCAAATTCCAAATCTGGACTTTGACTTAATGAAAACCGCAAAACGCCACCCCAGGTCAGTTCTTCCCAAGTTACCCATAATCGGTCCAAAGTGATCCCATTTAACTCTACTGCACTAATGTAGTGATGTGTGTCAGGATCTTTATCCGTCTCAATAACTAAAGTATTGTCAAGCTTGCAAGAATGCCAGCGTCTGTCGAGTTGAATCGTAGATCTTTGATACAATGGTGTGTTAAGCGTAAAAACCGGTTCTCCCGGACAGGTTTGGTGTAGACCAAGAGAAGTCAAGATGAACCATGCAGACATTTGCCCGACATCTTCATTTCCGCAATAACCAAATGGGCCCGTTCGATAAGCTTCAGTTTGAATTCTTCTCACCCAATATTGGGTTCTCCATGGTTGACCTGCATAAATAAAGAGATGCGACACGTGATGGCAAGGTTCGTTGGAATGGTTATAGTCATCATTCCAAAGGGCTGTTAAGTCGGCACCTTCAAACAACAGTTCGAGCTCGGCTAGGAATCGTTGAGTCCCCATCAATTTTATTAACCCATAGATATCATGTGGTACGAACCAATGTTGTTGAAACACATTACTTTCAACGCATCCGCGTTCATCGTATTTTCCACTTAACTCCATCCAATTGCAATTTTCATCTTTTCTTCTCATCCATCCTGATTGAGAGTCGTATAAATTCAGGTAACCAGAAGCCCTTTCTGAAAATTCTTCTGCAACAATCCGGTCGCCAACTGCATCTGCAAATTTCGAAATGCACCAATCGGCAAAAACATTTTCCAGTGTCAGCGAAATTTGGCCCGGAACATAACCAAGCCGGTTCATCTCTTCTGCTCCCAATCTGGTTGAGTTCAAACCTCTCGCCGTCCTGAGAGAAAGTTTGTATGCTTTATCCCAGTCATAACCACGAATTCCCTTCAAAAAGGCATCTGTCATGACGACTACACCTGGATCACCGATCATGCAGCCGGTTTCCGTTCCTAGGAGCTCCCAACGCGGAAACGTTTTACCGGAATCGTTAGCGATATAAAGCAGTGTATTCATTTGATCGTTTACAACGTCTGGTCTAATCAAGGTCAGTAATGGAAATTGACTTCGAAATACATCCCAGCCGCTAAAGATGGTTCGATACTGGAAGTCGTCGCTTTTCTTGTGTGGTTGCTTGTCTGCACCGAAATACCAGCCGTTGCGATCACATGCTTCCCGAGGGTCCAATAATGTTCGATATAAAGAAGAATAAAAAATTTCTTTTTTTACGCTAGATTCCTCTTCGATCCGCATGCAAGACAATGCTTTATCCCAAGCTTCTTGACTAAATTTCTTTACTACATCAAATTCCCAGTGCGAAAGTTCCGTATTGAGGTTTTCCTTTGCTCCTTCAATACTTACATAGGAAATTCCCGCCTTGAATAGGATTGGCTGCTTGCCGACAGTAGTGTATCGGGCGTAAAATCCTAGATCCTCTTCCTGATTCTCAGTAATTTGTCCCAGGTCTTCGCCTTTATTCCACAACCCGAAAGAGTTCCACTTTTTATTAAACTTGCCGTAAAAATAAAGCGTGTAATTAACATTTCCTTCTCCATGTCCAAACCCGCCACCTTCCGGTGGACAATGAATCCAGCCTTCAATTGTATCTTTCCCAGTTACCTTAATATATTGTTTGGTAGACCTTCCAGCAATTCTTCTTGCTAAATCAATTTGAATCTGACCCTCATCAGTTTCAAGAAATGTAAAACGAAGTATACCCGCACGATGTGTAGCTGTCATTTCAGCACGAATATTATAATCATCAAGTGTCACGGCGTAATAACCTGCTTGCGTGACTTCGGATGTATGATCATAGCGTGATTTCCAGCCTGGTTTATCAGTTTGATACAAATCATGTCTATTGCTGCCGCTATGGAATCTTATCTCTCCAGTTGTAGGCATGACTTGTAAATTCCCCAAATCGCCATACCATCCTATTCCACTCAAATGGTTGAAACTAAAACCTTCAATTGTTTCGTGGTGATAGCTATAACCCGGTCCGTTATCCCCACCGGTAATGGTATCAGGGCTGAGTTGTACCATGCCGAATGGCATAACAGCACCAGGATAGGTTTTTCCCCCTCCATGAATGTTCGCAGACTCTACATCTGCCACACAACCGGTAATCGTATTTACATATTTGGAATAGCTTTCGTTATGATTAGTAGTCAAAACAGTTGACCTCCGTCTGTTGAAGTTAGGTTAGAATATTATACAATTTAACATCGATTTTTCTAAAATAACATGCAAAAAATTAAGTTAAGTGGGACTTTTTATGGTTTTTTGATTCATTCCTTCATTATCATCCCTATAAACGTTTTCCTACCATTTGTCATACATAAACTACAAATGTTAAGTTACCGCTTTACTACCCTAATCTCATAAAATTTTGAGCAACGAAAAAAGACGTTGCAAGATTGCAACGTCTTTTTTCGTTTGTCCAGTTACGATTTCGGGCTAAGCAATGCAGCAAATTCCTCCCGACCAAATGCTGTGCCCGCAATGCCCCAACCTCCTTCGGCCGCCTCCGAGAGCAATACCCAAGTTCTTTGTGTCAACGTGGCATCATTTGCAATTCTCGCTACAATGTCTGTCGCGTCTTTTACGAGTTGTTTTTGTCCCTCCCGGTTGAGACTGTTCGGAGGAGTGATCACTTGAATACGCACAGTTCGTGCTCGATCAGTTGCTGCAGTATGCACCAATGAAGGATCCAAACGGTGAATGTAAACACCTGTATTATTCAGATGTAGGGGGCTAGGGTTAACTACGCCCTCGGCACGGAGCAACGCAGCGCTAAGTTCCTCAGCAAGTTGTCGGTCAGTACCGACTGGAAAAAGATCAGAAGCAACATAAACATCAATCATTGGCATATAAAATTCCTCCCTTATTTTTCACAATAAACAGACAGACAAGTCTGTATGTTTATAGTATATACTAGCTAGGCAGATATGCAAGTACCTTGCACTAGACAGACTTGTTTGGTACGATCAGAACATGGAAAAGAAAACAGAATCGTCAAAAATAAAGCCACCTTCTGCTAAGGAAAGATTATTAAATTCTGCAAGTGAACTTTTTTATAAAGAAGGTATTCACACGGTCGGCATTGACAGAGTTATTGATCATGCTGGTGTAGCAAAGGCAACACTTTACAGCGCATATGGAAGCAAAGAAGCACTGATTAGTGCTTACCTGTTACGGAGGCTTGATTTCTGGAGAAATAACATCCATAGTAGATTAGCCTTATACAATACACCTAAGGAGAAAATTTTAGGAATCTTCGACATGCTTAACGAATTGGTGGTTCATCCTGAATTTCGAGGTTGCTCCTTTATGAACGCCCGAGCTGAGGGAATCCCAAACCCCTACGTTGAAGAAGCCTCCGATGCGTACCGGAACTCAGTGCGAAATTTGTTTATTGAGCTTGTTCAATCGTCTGGTGCCGATCGTCCCGAGATTCTTGCGACGCAATTAATCCTCCTTTATGATGGAGTGATTGTTGCAGCTCGAATGGATCGAAACCATAATGCCGCTGTAATCGCTCGAGATACTGCCGAAAAACTACTGAGCGCTGCTATCTAACTGTAGTGTTCGCTTATTTATCCATACAAAGAAAGTGCCGTTTCCTAATTACCGGCAGCCGAGGGAAAGCTGATCGTATTAAACCTTTACTTGCTTTTGGATTTTTTTTACAGAAATATTGCTTTGTTTTTTACCTTAATTAGTTATAAATTTATTAGGAATTGTATGTCAAATTAACCTATCTAGTCTATTTCAAAGATCCCCTATTTTACCACGACGACACCTCCTTGTATCGGACACCGCAAATATATATGTTCTTGTCAAGAATCTGCAATGGATATATGTTCTTGTCCCCGGTGTAAGACAAGAACATATATCCATTGAACAAAGAAGCCGCGCAGCACGCGGATCCTTTAGCATATTTCTTCTTGTCATACCACAATTTCCAACAGGGATTTCCTTCTCCATTGCAAAATAAAATATTCCTTCAAGTATTTTTCCAGACAATCTTAGTGACTTATTTGCTGCTGAGCTGACTACTCTAATCTATTAAATTCGTTCATACTTTAAAAGATAAGAACATATATTCTTTTCGGTTAATCACGAGGCTGCCGCTCATTTCCGCAGCAACTTCGTGATGTATTCAACTCCATACTCCGTTAGTTCAATAACTATATCAAACTCATTTCCCAAGATTACCACAGCTTTTAACAAGAAGGTAAGCTTGATCAACGGACTATGTGACGATTTTCGAAGCTGCGTAATCTTTGGCTTATCTAAGACCTTGGCCAGCCCAGACTGACATGGCCGAAGTGACCCACAGTTATCCACTTCCATTCCCGACCTACTTCACAGGGACGATCACTATCTTAGAATAGAAGAGAATATTTTTGGTTTCTTGTCATATCAATGGATACGAATCCTCGAATGGATTCTATCATTCGTTCTGCTTTACCTGGTTCGCATAGCGTCAAAGATTCGGCTGATTGAAGGATAAATCTATTATCATGCCAACAAAGTACATCGACTTGATGCACTCTACCCTTATCCCATGCAACACTTACCTCAAACCCTCCACGAACGCGAATGCCGGTTATTGAGCCTTTAGGCCAGGACGAAGGCAGCGCAGGTATCAACTCGACATAACTTTGGTGAGATTGAACAAGCATCTCGGCTACCCCAGCAGTATAGCTGAAATTACCGTCAATCTGAAACGGCGGATGAGCGCCAAGCAGATTCGGATATAAACCGCCTCCAATATAACCCTCGCCTTGCACTTTTACAATTTTAAATAACTGGCGCATGAGTTCTATCGCTCTTTCTCCCTCTTTCAAACGAGCCCAAAGACAAATTTTCCAACCGAGGCTCCAACCGGTACCCTCATCCCCCCTTCGGTTTAAGGTTTGCCGGACGGCATCCAACAAATGTCCCTCCGTGATTTGCTTTCCAGGATACACGCCATATAGATGAGATACGTGACGATGATTCCGCTCTCCATCTTCATAATCCATAAGCCATTCTTGCAATTGGCCGTATTTACCGATTTGCAAGGGGTGGAGACGTTCCCTGGCTTCCCGTACCTTATGAATCCATTCCTCCTCGGTGCGTAGGATCGCTGCTGCCTCCATGCAATTACTGAATAAATCCCAAATGATTTGCAGATCCATGGTTGCGGCTTGGGTTACAGTTCCCATTTGTCCGTCTCTCGAAAAAAAGCAATGCTCCGGTGACGTAGAAGGCGATGTGATGAGGTAGCCTTGCTTATCCTCGATGAGCCATTCCAGACAAAATAGCGCTGCACCTCTCATAATGGGGAAAGCCGTCTCAGCGAGAAATTCTTGATCCATCGTATAGGCGTAATGCTCCCACAAATGCCGGCATAACCAGGGTCCAGACATCGGCCAGAAAGCCCAAACTGGAAAGCCGTGTCGATCTCCTCCTACCGGGTCCGCATGTCTCCATATATCTGTATTATGATGGCTAGACCATCCTTGGATCCCATACCGCTCGTTCACCATCGCTCCACCGGTAATAGATAGCTCCTGAATCGCCTGCAACAGGGGCTGATGGCATTCGGATAAATTCGTTACTTCCGCAAGCCAATAGTTCATTTGCGTATTGATATTAAGCGTATAATTGGATGACCATGGTGGACGGGTAGAATCATTCCATATCCCTTGCAAATTAGCCGGCTGCGTTCCTTCGCGGGATGATGCAATGAGTAAATATCGGCCGTATTGAAATAATAGCTCGGCCAATTCCGGATCTTCGGAACCGTAGATCCGAACTCGCTCATCCGTGTCCAACTCCGGCTTATACGATTTTTCGAAGTCTAATAGAAAGCGTACACGATGATACAGATTCTGATAATCGCGGATATGTGCTTCTTTTAATTGTTCGTATTTCAGGCACATGGCGGTGGATAGAATGATCTTATTCGTGCTCGCCAAATCGTCCATATCATTTCTGGGCATACTGTCGAATCCCTTGAAGGACGTGGCAACGGAGAAATATATGACCGCTGTCGTTGCCTGCTTAACCGAAAGCGATCCCTTCTGCCATTCCGCTTCTCCATCTTGAACTGCCGCGCTCAATCGACCTTCGAAATGGATGGCTTTCGTGTTCCCAAACTCTCCATAAACGATTGGTTGCTCATCCTCATGGAAATAATTCGGCGCACAATATTCGGGACATATCCCCTGCATGACAAGTTGATCTTCGCTGACTGGATTTTCTCTTACCTTCAGTTGACTATTCAATTCAGCCCTGAAGTTCAATTGTCCCGGTAAGGAGCTGGTCAGCCTGACTACCATCACTTGATGCGGATAAGAGACGAACGCTTCACGCGTGTACTCCACTTTTCCGATCCTATATTTCACCGTGGATATCGCATTCTCAATATCCAATGTCCGTTCATAACGCTGAGCTTCGTTACCGTGCAAAAATCGAATAATAAGATCCCCAAGCGGCATATAAGCCTGCGTATAGGGGCCGAACATATTTTTTGCTGCCTCTGTTGCTTCTTCATATCGCTCTTCCTGAATGAACGTCCTTACGGTTCTCAAGGATTCCCGGTCGTCGTATTTCTCCTGGCGATGCGGCGGTCCGGACCAAAGGGTGTCTTCGTTGAGCTGAAACCTCTCCGTTTCCTCACCGCCGAAATGCATCACGCCCATTCTGCCATTCCCCAAAGGTAGAGCCTCGGTCCAGTGGCCGGCGGGTTTTCTATAGAATAATCTATTCAATCAATTATCTCCCCTTTGCTTAGGTGCGCTTCCGCTCTGTTCTTGGAGCTGCACTTCCGGTACCTGCTTTGGCGGCTTTCTTCCGCCCAATGTTTTGATTATCTTCCCATGTTATAACCGATAAACCGCTGAAACTCGCCTCTTTCAATGCCCTTCATCGAATCGCCAGAAGAGGTATCTGCCGATTTCTTTAAAACGGTCCAAAACATTTTCGTCCAACAAGCCTTTCTTATTCGGAGCCCCCCAGTCGTGTAACTGAGGCGAGGCTGCATAGCGTCTTTGATTGCACCGCCGAGATCCAGCCGTTTCCGCTGTACGTCTGCATGTTGTGCTGCTCCAGCCTATTAGCGGCTTATGGGCAGGTCAAAAAATTAGAGACGCTTACAAATAAGTTGTTGAAAACTGCCAATATACGCCCCATCCTAATTTGATTCAACCTTTAAATCATCTTCAACCATCTCCTTTATTTTTAGAATTCACAAACAAATTCTAGAGAAATAGAAAGATAAATGGAATAGAATTTGTTATTATTTCTGGTAAAATTCTACTTTTGTTGTTCTCCTTTCTTTTGTTTCAGTAGAAAAAATCACAATAAAATAGGCCCATGCGCATTTGCATGGACCACTCACGGATCCGGACGTGTGGGTCGTCTCTTCCTGTTCCTCCAGTGCTGTTGTGTTTTTTAGTAACACTTAACTTTCAAAATCAAAGGAGGGTGAATCCTATGCAAATATTTAAAGCTGAACAATCAAATCATATCGATCAAGGAAATTTTCAAATTCGTTTGATACGCCCAGGATTAATATGGGGAGATCCTTCACTTGAAGATTATGCTTTTGGTCCTCTGAGCAGGATAGATCGCGCAACGCTGGGAGCAGGAGCGCTTGTTAGAATGCATGAGCATAGCAATGATGAGATTTTTAGTTATATGTGGAAGGGAACGATGCTCCACGAAGATTCAACCGGACATCGGGTAGAAGTATCTCCAAACCATTTAATGATGATGAACGCTGGTACAAGTATATACCATGAGGAATCCACTCCGAATAGTACTGTTGATATGCTACAAATCTTTCTTCGGCCGGAAAAAACGGATCTCCCTCCAAAGCTTCAATTCTATGAACGTCCTGTCATTACTTCCAATGGAGAATGGACATTGCTTGCAGGGGCGAAAGAAATGGAGGCCCCACTTGAAATTCGACAGCAAGTAGCGGTTTATGACGCTCATGCCAAAGCGGGCACTAGGCTGCAGACTCCCAGCATAGAGGGCATGGCACCTTCATCCCCTTTTTTTACCAAGTTTCTTTTTATAAAGCTCAAACGCATGCCCTCGCAAATTGATCAGTGTATCATCTATATCGAATCCGAACTTCATGTTATCCCTTTTTATATACCGGATATCCAATAAATTTAAAATCTTTGCCCAGTGTTTGAACACTTATATCGGATAGCTCTACGGCGTCGCTCATTTTATCAAAACCGGTTCCCCCTAGAAACGACGGCGCATTTTGGCCACCAATTAATTTGGGAGCCATGTAAATAATCATTTTATCTACGAGCTTATTTTCAAAAAAGGAGGCATTGATTTCACTGCCTCCTTCAATCAAAAGAGAAGAGATCAACTGTTTACCTAGTACCTGAAGAACTTCGGGTGGATTAACCTTGCCGGTCTGCTCGGTTACAAATATTTTGACACCGGCTGATTCCAATGCTTTTCGCTTTTCAGGCTCATGAGACTTTGTCGTAAATACCCATGTTGGGGCTTGCCCATCCGTTACCACCTTTGCTCCCGTGGGCAAACGTAAAGTGGAATCTAGGATCACGCGAACAGGATTCCTCCCATTAGGCATCCTTGTTGTAAGCTGGGGATCGTCTTTTATCACTGTATTGACACCAACAAGTATCGCGGCGTTCTGATTTCGAAGCATATGGACGTCCTCGCGAGCTAAATCGGAGGTAATCCATTTGCTATCTGATGAAAAACTTGCAATCTTTCCATCCATCGTGATAGCAGATTTTAGGGTTACAAAAGGCGTCTGCTGAACGATAAATTTATTAAAAACTTCATTCATTTTTCGGGATTCTTCTTCACATACACCGACGATGACTTCGATGCCTGCTTCCTGAAGTAAACTTACTCCTCTACCCGATACCAATGGATTAGGATCCATTGAAGCAATTACCACCCGTTTTATACCGGCTTCCCTGATGGCCACAGCGCAAGGCCCTGTTCTACCATAATGAGAACATGGCTCAAGCGTTACATAAATGGTCGCCCCTCGCGTGTGTTCGCCAGCCATACGAATAGCATGAATTTCAGCATGAGGCTCACCCGCTTTCATATGAACCCCAATGCCAACGATCCGGTTATCGTTCACAATGACAGAGCCAACAAGTGGGTTCGGATCTGTCTGCCCTTTCATAGCCATCGCATTCTGTAATGCCAGCCTCATGTAAAATTCGTCGTTAGTCATTATTGCAACAGCCTTCGCCTTCATTGTAGTGTCCCGACCGCTCGATTTTCGTTTTCAAATATTTCTCGTTATACTCGGAGACATCTCCCCAAAGCTGCACCCTATCCTCTACATCCAGACCTGCCTTATTAAGCGCATCTAATTTTTTGGGATTGTTTGTGATCAGTGTAACTGGCTTTGTCCGAAGTGCTTTCAAAACCTTTATCGCATCGCTATAATCACGTGAATCATCAACAAAACCAAGTTGAAGATTGGCATCCACGGTATCATATCCGTTTTCCTGTAGAATATAGGCAAGAGCTTTGCTGAAGAGCCCAATACCTCGTCCTTCATGATTTGCCAGATAAAATAACGCACCGCTTCCATGATCAGCAATATGTTTCAACGACTGATTAAGCTGATATCCACAGTCACATCGCTTGCTGCCGAAAATATCTCCGGTATGACAGATAGAGTGAAACCGAATCAAGGCATGATCTGCATTTTGAAAATCCCCATGGACAAGTACACTCGATTGTTGATATTCCGCTAAATTAGCAGCAGATAATTTGGCGACAATACGCTCAAAATCTTCCGTCACTTCGTTGCAATTGAGCCAGCAGTACCACTTGAACTGAACTGTCTCCCCATGTAAGTTAACCGGCAGCTTAATGGGTCCGACAAGATATACGGCTCCTTCGTCCGTTTTGATCAGTTTTATTTTCTCTTGTAAAAGAGAAATCACTTTAGGATCAAAGCTTTTTACAGCAGGCATGGAAACGTCTCCTTTGATAAACTGGATTGGAATTTCCGACAAATAATCTTAGTCTTATATTGCTTAAAAAAATGCGTGATTATGTGGGGGCAACAACAACCTTCAAATATATGATCAGCACGATCGCCATACAGCCGGCGAATTTGTAATTTGGCACGGCCACCTCAAACACCGGCTTCTTAAACAGACCCGCCAGCAAATTGTTCACGGCCGAGGCTGGTGATATGGGATTGGACAAGCTCCAGCTTCCCAGCAGCAGCACTGCGAAATACATCGGACTAATTTGCACGCTCACCGGATCAATGCCGCCAGCAAGAATGGTGACCGGCACGATCGGATGAAGGCCGATTAACGATGTTCCCGCAATGAGCGCCACCGTGAATACCGAGAATGTTAAGGATACCGACAGCGGTATTTGCTCCAGCAGTGCCGGAACCGTGGATCCGAACTTCGTTACGCCGATTGAACCGCTGAAGAAACCGGCCGCCAAAAACAACGTGATTTCCTTCTGCAAGGCGGGTAGCGTGACGGTAACATGATTCTTCAAACCTTGTCTGTATACAGCCATCGACCCCTTAGCCATGCACCAGATCAGCGGAAATAATACAGCCGCCATACAAATTAATATCACCATCGGCAGCTCGACCAACCGCTCCAATACCAATATGGCGATTATAGCAGTTATTAAATACATCCCAAGCCCTATTGGAAAAGCCGCACTCCCCTGATTCTTAGCCAGCTCTTGTTGAGGCGGCTCCGTTTCAGCCTCCCGCAGCTCCCGGAAATCAACCGCCCAGCTTACGACGAGGCTAAGGACAGCCAATCCGAGCAAATAAGGCAGAACAGACGACCAAGGTAACTCAAGCGCCGATGTCACGAGCGTCATCGCGGCGAAATAAGGCGACCATAGAATCGCTCCCGCAAATCCCCGATTTAGCGCATTGGCAAGCAGCCGGGACATACCTGGTTGCGGCTTTACAAAGACCATCTGATATACGACAGGGATCGAACCGACGTTGATAAACACGCCCATGATTTGTGTAAGAAATTGCGTTCCTATGAATAATGCTGCTTTGCTGCGAAATTTTTCTTCGTAGAAACGCTTCAGGGCTTCGACGTATTCGGGAAGCCGGACCGGAATCCCAAACAACGGCGCAAATAGGAACAGCGTAACGATTGTCACGTTTATTCCCGCCGACTCGAACCAAACTGCCAACTCCACTTTCTGAAGCAACATGAGGACTGTCCCGGCAACCATAAAGGATACTGTAAGCCAGAGGGTCAACCCCTTAAGCTTCGGCAACAATATGGCGATTGCCAAAAAGACAAGGCATCCCAGCAGAGGAGTAAGCATCTCCAGCTGCGTCAGCTGCTGTACAATATAAACCGCGGCAATGGAGAATATGATCGTCCTCTCCATTGCCGCTTTAACTGCGGATTTCATCCGATCCGCCCTCTTTCACTCAGCATTATTAATTAAATTGCCAGCAGCTTAAGCTTAAGTTGCCGTATTGATAGCTGCGGTGAAGCAGCTTCGCCTCACGATTGGAGTCGCCGGATCCCATTGCGAGAAAGAGAGGAATAAAGTGTTCACTCGTTGGTACGGCCTCTTGAGCATTAGGAGCCAGTTCACGATATTCAAATAGCGCTTCTGTATCCCATGACTCGAGCTTATTCTGAAGCCAGTTGTCGAACTGCTCCGCCCAAGCGTCGTTTCCTTCAGACCGCCACTCCAATCTTCTTAAATTGTGGACTGTTCCTCCGCTTCCGATAATGAGAACATCCTGTTCCCTTAGTTCCGACAACGCTTTGCCGATTTGATACTGCTGCTCGTTGCTCAGATGACGATTCACAGATAGAGCGACAACCGGGATATCCGCCTCAGGATACAGCAGCTTCAAAACCGCCCAAGCCCCGTGGTCCAGTCCTCTTCTCTCATTCAGAACGCTCTGAATGCCTTGCTTTTCAAACAGCGCTCGAACCTGCTCGCTTAGCGAACGATCGCTCTTGGCCGGGTAGGTCATCTTGTAAAGCTCATCCTGAAACCCGCCAAAATCATAAATGGTTTCATACGTTTCAGCAGCGCTGACCGTTTGTACCGACTCTTCCCAGTGAGCGCTAAAGAGCACGATTGCTTTCGGTCTAGGTGTATGATCCTTAAAGTTCTTAAGCAGTTGTGTATATTCGTTATCCTCAAGCACGATCGATGGGGCTCCGTGCGCGAATAAATAGGAAGGCATCATGAGGCTTCTCACTCCTTTTTTGTAATCAAACCAGCATCATGCTTAAGCCAATTCAGAACATCAAGTTGGTTCTCTTCTGATACGCCGTGGTCGGTTGGATATAGTTTAAATGTCAAGCGCTGTGTCTGATCCTTAAAATACGACGCCGTCTCGTGGCCGATCCGAACCGGGAATACGGAATCGTACTCTCCATGGGAAATAAATATCGATACGTCCTTCACGCTTCGCAGTGGATACTCCGTCTTCACAAAGTCAGGAACGTACCCGTTCAGCGCAACGATCCCATTCAGCTGATCTCCCATCGTAAGTGCAAGTGCCATCGACAGAATTGCGCCTTGGCTAAAGCCAAGCAAATACCGTTTGCCTGGATCGATCGGATACTTTTCCGTTGCATAATGTATGAATGCTTCGAGTTGTTTAACCGCTTCGTCAAACATCTCGCGGATGGGATTGCCCAGACTTTTCAAATCATAATACTGGTAGCCGGCACCAAGCGGCAAATTGCCGCGAATACCGATAATGATGAAATCATCAGCCAACGGAGCGACCAAACCGAACATATTTCTTTCATTGGAGCCTTTGCCATGCAGGGTAAAGACCGTCGGATATTTCTTGCCCGGGTCCATATTGGCCGGTAAATGAACGTCATATTGATAAAACGGGTTCATCATAATCCCCCTTAGTAGTAAGTTATGCACTGCGTTTGTTCATAATAAGACGGTCGACTGAGAGAATCGATTGTTCGGTAACAACCAGATACAACGAAACCAACATAAACCCAAGATCAAGCTCATAGCCTGGCATTTGTCCATCTCCCAGAAGTCCTGCCGAAAGCTTCGCCGTTACAATTGCACCGATTAGCATGACTACAAACAATCCTGATACATAACGAGTAAACAATCCCACAATCATCATAATACCGCCGACAAGTTCAAGAATTGCCACGACATAAGCCAAATATCCCGGTATACCGATAGAGGTGAACCACGCCTCAACATTGCTCAGTCCCATTTGAAACTTGGCGATTCCATGAATCATAAATATGATTCCCATCCCCACACGCATAATAATTGAAATAACTGCTGTCTTGTTCATTCGTATTCTCCCCCAGAAATATTAGTTATAAAGATATAAATTTTATATGAGTAATTTTATGCGGAATACATTGACTTGTCAACAAGAAAATTGCTAATATAAAATTATATTTTCTATTACAAATATTTAAGGGGTGTATTAGGATGGATATCGGCTCCACGATACGAGCGATTCGGAAGAGAAAGAATGTCACTATCGCTCAAATTTGCGAAGAAACCGGCTTGTCCCAAGGCTTCATGAGTCAGGTTGAAACCAATAAAACCTCCCCCTCCATATCGACGCTGGAAAACATAGCGCAGGCTTTAAAGGTGCCTTTGGCTTATTTGCTCCTAAAGAAAGAGGATCGAATGAGCATTGTTCGGAAAGATGAACGAAGAATCACAACAAGCGGTTCCGAACATCTAAAGGTGGAGCATCTGAGCTCCACAAAAAATGTAAGGATGATGCTTGTAGAGTTCCCTCCCGGGGCTTCGACGGGGGACATACCTCATGCTCATGAAGGCGAAGAGGTCCATGTAGTCATTAAAGGAAGAATATACGCAGAGCAGGGAGAAGATGCGGCTGAATTCGGAGATGGCGATTCGTTCAGTTGGAACGCATGCACGCCCCATGTGGTGAGAAATATAGGGGATGACACGGCAATCGTGCTCATATCCATCTATACAGAAAGCGACAGCGAACGAGACCTTATCTAACATGTGTAAGGGCAGTCTGGAGTCACTCATTTCGATTAAACCAAAAAAATCGCCCTCAACTGAGCCAATCGGCCAAGTTGAGGGCTTTCTTTTTCAACAGTTAGAAGCCGGTTCCGATTTCACCGTCAATTAGAGTGGCTAATAACACAAGATAAACATGGAGCTTCGTTCTATATCTTATTATTCTGAATAAGAATAAATGTAACAAGTATTGCTTGGACTATTGACTTTATCTCTTAGATAAGCTTTAATTCATCATAGTTAGAACGACATATTATAAACATTCTAGGTGCCCTTGTGAGAGTAAGGGGTAACAGGGAATCGGGTGAAAATCCCGAGCGGACCCGCCACTGTAAAGCAGAGTTCTCTTTCATAACGCCACTCAATCATACTTTTGGGGAAGGCGAAAGAGAGCGTTAATCTGTAAGCCAGGAGACCTACCTAGTTTTGGACACCATCGTACATAACCTTCGTGGAATAAGGTTCGGTGTAAGAAGAGACCCCTGATACACTCATCAGGCTTAATTTCTCGTAATTTCTTACCCCAACCAATCTGGTTGGGGTTTTCATTTTTCTATGAAAAATTTAGCCATACGGGGGATATGTTTAAAAACCCACTTAGAGGAGGTGAAAAAATGAGTATAGCTATTCAAAGACTTACTTCAATTTCACTTGGACAAAATGTTGCCAAAATAATGTTTGTTTTACAGTGGATTTTGCTTCTTTCTTGGATTCCTTTGACATTATACGGATTATTCTTTACTCCGATTATGTCGTTACATGATGCAGTTCATCCAGCCCGCCATAGCGTCACTATAGTTCCTTGTCACTAGCGTAATCATCATTTCCCCCGTATGGCTAAATTTTTCAAAGATATATTTCAAGGAGGACAATATGAAGTTCAATCTTTTACGATTTCTTATGCTGCTTATTTTGCCTGTAATAATTATAGGTACTTTTGTGTTTGGAGTGGCAATTTACGAAAGTTATGAAGAAAAAGGCGACTATTTAATACCACAAAATCCAGTTGCTCACGAACCAGCCAAGTTCTCTTACCAACTGATCAATCCCACTAAAAAAGAACCGTTAAAGAACGCTAGTGTTCAGTTAGAAATTATTAAAACAAAGGCAACAAATCCTTGGCTCAATGTTGGTTACCTACGTGATGATAATGAAGGCACTGGGCTTGTTTATAAGATGGACTCGGTTCTATTAGACGGGAAAATTGAGATGGAGTCTATTCTATGGGACGCTGGTTCTTACGAAGCCATCATAAAAGCGACTTCAAATGAAATAGATAAACCAATTGAAATTAACTTACCCATTAAAGTCAAAGTACCACTAGGTCAAATCATACGAACAATCCTTTTGTTCTTGGCAATCTTTTTGTTGGCAATGGTCAGTGGAATTTTTGCTAAACGACTGGAAAATCCATTTAAAAAACAATCACAATATAAAAATCGTTATTCAACGTCAGTTGCATCCTTACTCTTACTTGCAAGTTTATTAGTTGGTGGTTCTCTTTCCTCAACTGCATTAGCACACGAAACAACGACTAACAATCATATAATGGTAGTTGAAAAAAATGGGGTCAAAGCTGAATTAAAGTTAAATCCAATGGAGCCTGTTCAAAAAGGAGATCCTGCTCATTTTACTGTTACTTTTCAAGACTCTAAGACAGGTCAGTACATACAAGGAATGGATACTTCCCTATCCCTTTACCACGAAGACGATAACTTAAATATGTTTTCAAATCGGACGCAGATTCAGGAGGGGAAGTTAGATTTTGACTATGCTTTTCCAGATACAGCTTCTTACCATCTTATCTTTCATTCTTCACCAAATTCACAAAAATCAACTCTAACAGCACCTTTTGATGGCGTATTTGCATTTGATGTTCCCCCCGTACAGCCAAACTTATCGGCACAATTAAGGGCTGGGACATTAATGCTAATTGTTTTGATTTTGGGCTTTGTTTTGGGGTTCTTTGGCACAAAAAGAAAACCATCCTTTGCTTAAGAAAGGACGGGAAATAATCCTGGATACAAAATTTCAAGTTTTAGGGCAAGTTTTAATTTGTGCTAATGGATGTTGTTGCGGTCAAACGAACTTAGGCGCAGCGGAAGTACCCGTTGAATGGTTAAAGAGCAATTGGAATCATAATAAACTTTTAAAGAAAATACAGCTCTCATTTACCAGTTGTTTAGGACCTTGTGATGTAACGAATGTGGTTTGTATCCTAACTCCAACTAAACAATATTGGCTTGGTGGTTTGACAGAACAGAATCATTATGAGACTTTGTTTGACTGGTGTAAGTCCTTCGCTGAAGCAGGTTTCTTCCTCCCACTTCCAGAAGTTCTACAGTCACGAATGTTTGAGCGTTTTATAAACTAACAAACAAGTAAAAGCTTATGTCCCTATGAGGATAAATAAGCTTTTATTTACATTTGTTACACGGCCGATCAAGCTATTGTCTTCCTCTGCCTGATTTTCCCTACGAGAAGCATCAGCAAGGGCAACCCGATCATGTTAACAGGAAGTACAAACGGAACCCAGTAGTTAATCAAATAACTGCCGGTCGCCTCGGAGACATTCTGGGGGATGAACGCAAATGCCGTAACAACCGGGGCAACAAACCAAATCATGTTCTTCCAATTTGCCACTTGTAAAAACTGAGCCGTTCCGTAACTGGTCACAAACATATAAATAGACAATTTTATGAATACGCTGGCGATCCAGATAACAACGGCAAGCGCGTCCAAATTTTCAATGAAACCGAAGATAGCGATCTTTTTTGTCATTTCGAAAAATGGATACCACATATTGGAGGAGAGATTGACACCTAAAGTTAAAATGACCATGACCATCGACAACAGCACACCAAAACTTGCAGCTATAACACCCCAAATCACATAAGAAGATCCCTTGCGGGGCGTAAAAAGAAACGGTGAAATCATGACGAATTCAACGGCATGTCCAAGATAGGAAGCGGAGGGTAAAGCGCCCTTGAAGATAGCCGCGGTACCGCTGTCCGCATAAAAGGGCCGCAGACGATTCCAGTGGATGTTGCCCAGGTTTGTGGTCAGAACCACTAGTATCATCAAAAAAATTAAGGGTCCCAATATTTCGCTTACCCGTCCAATCCCATCTATCCCTCCGGAATAGGTCACATAGATAACGATCAGGACCATAGGCAATATGATAAATACGCCCGGAGTTGAATTCAGAAGCAGAATTCGGAGCAGATCACTAAATTGGCGCAGAACAATGGGAATGATAGTATACCATTGGACAAGATAGATAACGATGATGATCTTGCCGAGCCATTTCCCCATAATCGTTTGACTGAATTGGATGAAGGTCTGCTCCGGATGAAGAAGCACAAGCTTTGTTGTCACCACAGCGATCAGCACGGCGATGCATCCCGCAACAAGCATGGAGACCCATGCATCCTGCTTAGCAGCCTGCAAACCCGGCGTAAACGTCATTAGCAAGGTCATGCCAATATCCATAATGGTGATCATCCAGAACACTTGAATTCCGCTCACTTTCATTGTTATCATCCTTTTTGGGTTGATTCGTTCTACTTTTTCATGTGCGCAGGCGACTGGGTTCGGCCAATCCGTTGAATTTTGAGGTCAATCTTAACAGTAACCGGAACCCCAGGATAGATGTCATTCCATTGATCCTTGTTTTGCTTCCAATAAGAGGCGTGTTTAATATGAATTTCATCCCCAAGACCGAAAATGTCTGCCTTTAACTCCTTTTGTGCGCGATGGAGCGTACTTTGTATTTGTTCTTCGATCTCACCCGTAAGCTTGCTTTCCACGTGTTTTAAATTCTCAGCTTTGCTCAAATCCAACTTCGTATCGTTTTCCACCACTCTTACCTTGGCTTTGAAGACAATCGTCACCTCGGGCATGCCATTATTCATCTTCGAGCGCAATTTCGCTTTAGATTGCAATATATCAACGCCAACGGTTCCCTTAAAGCCTTTCACTTTTGGTTCAACCTGCGCGGTTATTTTGCTATGTTTGAGTTTCCCTCTCCGCCAGATTAATATCTTCTTTTCATCTGGCGATAAAAATCCGACCAGCTTATTTTCTTGATAAACGGCCGCTTCATCAACATTGAACTCCCCCTCTCCACTCTTTCTGGTGTATGCCTTTAAGGCTCCAGTGACAGCGGATCTCCCGGAAGAGGATTGCGCATCCAAAAATTCATCCAATTTGACGGATAAACCGAGACCTGTTAATTGCATTTTTTTAAGAGCAATGGCCGGTATGGCTTCCAGCTTGTACTGCGTTTGTAACGCTTGTTTGGCGGTTGTTCCATTTGCAGTTAGAATATAACTGTTATACCGGCTGCCGGGGAAACGCAGCAATTGATCTAAAACCTGATCAATACCATGTCTGCCGTATTTTTCACCGATGATGACCACCCCTCTGTGGCCCAAAAAGATTTTCCGGGACAACCGCTTCTGCAATTTATGCAAAATATCCGCACCGTCCTTTCCTTTTTCAGTGATGACCAAGACCGTTTTATTCCCGCCCGTTCTGCCACCTTGCATACCACTGGGCATTTCTGTAGGAAGAGCGATTTGTATGGTGGCCTCTATTTCTCCATTCTCCGCAAGATCGAGACCGCTGGCGAGCACAAACGCAAGATCGTTAACCTCGCTCCGATCCCAACAGCCCGTCATTAAACTGAAACAAAGGATGAGTGCTATCGTTTTATACCCTTTCATCCGGCTCATTGTTTCTTCAACTCCTATTTCGGGCGAACCCGATTTTGACGCTTGTGTATGACCCACCACGGTGCTCTTACGAATACATCCAATAGTCCGGATAATTGAAACGGAGCGAGTGGTGACATGTAATAAACGCCGAAGGAACGCAGGTTAACGAGATGAATCAGCAGCGCAATCATAGCAACGCCAAAACCGTACAAGCCGAAGATACCTGCAGATATCATAAGCGGAAATCGCAAAATACGAATCGCCTGACTCATATTGTTACTCGGAATCAAGAAGGAAGCGATTCCCGTCAAAGATACGACAATAACAATGGGCGCCGATACGATACCTGCCTGAACAGCAGCTTGTCCGATCACTAGCACGCCTACGATACTAATCGTCTGGCCAACTTGTTTGGGAAGGCGGATTCCCGCCTCGCGAATCGCTTCAAAAGCAATTTCCATCATCATGATTTCCATCAATGTCGGAAAAGGAACCGGTTCCCTTGCCGACGCAAGAGACAAAATTAAACTTGTGGGTATCATTTCCGGGTGAAACGTGTCCACAGCAATAAACAAGGATGGCAAGGTTAAGGCTATGAAGGTAAACAAGAACCGAAGCCATCGTAAAAATGTCGCAATAATGAAGTTCGTATAATAATCCTCCGCCGTTTGGAAGGCATGCCAGAACGTAATGGGAGCGATGAGCACCATCGGAGTTCCGTCCACCAGAATGGCAACTTTCCCTTCAAGCAGTGAAGCTGACACGACGTCAGGCCGTTCGGTCATTTGGATCACTGGAAAAGGTGAATAAGGCGCATCACGGATCATTTCTTCAATGTAACCCGATTCCAGAACGCTATCCATATCCAGTTGCGATAGGCGATTTCTTACTTCTATGATCACCGCGGGCGATACCACGTTTTCTATATAGGCGACAACGACCTCCGTTTGTGAAACTTCCCCAACCAGCATCTGTTCCATCTTCAACTGAGGTGTTCGGATTTGCTGACGGATTAAACCCATATTGATGTCGATATTTTCAATAAACCCAACTTTCGGCCCGCGAATCACCGCCTCCATATTGGGTTCCTGCAGCTCACGATGCAGTTTTTCTTTCATGCTTATGGACAGAACTTGGTTTGAAGATTCCACAAAAAGAACCACGTGTCCCTTGGTGATTTGCTTAACCGTATCTTTCTTATTACTAACGATTACTGTCTGCGCTATGGGAAGCAATTCACTTTTCATCTGTTCAATGAGCGGAGTGAACGTATCGGAGACCAACGTCTTATTATTCAAAAGCGTTCTGAATAATTCATCATCCAATTGTTTGGTATCGACCAATTCCCTGAAGAAAACTACCATACAAGGAATCGAATTAAATAGATGTACCTTTCTCACAATCAGATCAGAACAATTTGAAAATGTCTGGTTTAACCAAGTCTCATTGTCATCAAGCTTATCAGATAGTTCATCTTCAATTTCACCTACAGTTGTAGCTTCAAGCCTCTCCTGCTTAATTTTCCTTGGCCAATGTAGCACTCCTTTATATGGCATATGTCTTCACACCCTTTGCGTTTATCGGAAAGAAGAGGTTACTGAGGGTAGTATCATTCTCAATTCAACTTAAAGTTTCTCCCTAAAAAGGGATAAATATCATTGGTATATTTTCCCCTAGTCCAAGCAATCTTAAAGGATACAAAATAAACGGCTACGCCGTCCTCTTAGGACGTATCAAAGTGTTTATGGAGAAATATAGCCGATTTATTATATGAAACATCATAAATTCTTATATTTTGAGATAGGAAGGATGTACAATAACATGCGCAACGGGTTAGTTGGGAAAATCATCGGTTTTTTATGTATTGTTGTTTTATCGGGTCTGGTGCTTTATTATACAGTTTCCAAGGGTTAACAAAATGGCCTCACAACGTGTCGTGAGGCACAAAAGCTTCTATATGGGGGTCCCGAAATGAATAAACAGGCAGGCAGGATATTCACTCCTGACCTGCCTGTTTGGTTTAACTAAAATAGGTATTGGCCAACTTCTCGGCCATTCGTGTCGCCAACGCCTGAGTCGTAAGTGTCGGATTCGGTCCTCCGATTCCGTTGAAATGCACGCTATTATCAGCAATATATAAACGCTTAACTTGAAAAGCTTCGCAGTTCGTATCCACAACATATCCCATGCGCATCGTGCTTTCGAGATGGAGCAACCAGCCAGTTGGCGAGTCCGTTCTGATGATTTTCTTTGCGCCGGCCTTCTGCAAGGTTTCGCATGCATACCTAGCCAACTGATCGCGCCGCTGCAAAGTTTTCTTATTGGGGGTATAATGGATAACCGGGATCGGCCCGTGTTCGTCTTTCAGCAGCGGATCGACTTCGACTCGATTGCTATAGAGCGTATCGTCATCTGCAAGAAGCAGCATCGTCATCGTTCGGCTATAGTTCGCCATCAATTCTTTTAGTTCCGGTCCTACGACCCTGCCTCGTATATCCCACGGCTCTCCCGGTTCAGGCGGATTGAGCGCATCATATCCGGCTTCACTGAAGCCGTAAGTCAAGGAGGCCATTAATCCGGGGCTTAGGCAGGAAACCTGAAATACGCCAATTCCCGGAATATCGACTCTGCCCCCGGACGTGGGTCCCATGTATGGATAAACGGACGGAACTCCCAGTATACTCATCAGATCCTTTTCGTCGAATACACCTCCAACCCAATCGAAATAATGATTGGTCAGTCCTCTCCCTACCCAGGGGTTGTGAGGCAGTCCGGAATTCAGCCAAAGACGCGGCGTTTCGACACAGCCCGCTGCCATAACAACTGTTTTGGCATTAAGCTCTCCTATTTCTCCCGTCCACGTATCCCGAAACTGCACCCCGGTTGCGCGAAGTCCTTCTTTCGGATCTTGTTCCGTCAAAATGTTGATCACAAAGGTATTGGGCCGAATCGAAACGTTCCCGGTCTTGAGAGCAAGGGGAATATAACTGACAAGGGTACTCCGTTTAGCAATTCGATCTACCGAAGGACCGGTCGTACATCCATTAACACAATGTCCCCTCAACGTGCATCCTTCCATATGAGATAATTGCTCCATCGAGTAATTGGGATCCATCAGATGTTCATTGGCGCGTAGAATCGCATTGGGATTCGGGCGATAACCCGGAGTTACGACATCAAGCGTCGGATTTAGCGTCCATCCAGCCTTTTTGGCCCCGTAGTAGAACAATTCTTCTTTCGGAGTCGTAGGCGCGAATTGAACGGGCAATGTGGCTTCCGCTTTTTCATAATAAGGAATGAGCTCGCGATAACTAATCGGCCAAACATTATCAACAGCCGCAGGAAAAGCGCGCGGAGACTGTGACCAGTAATGTTGGGTCGTTCCTCCGACTCCGGATAGCTGCCAAACTTCGCCCTTCTGCTTCATAACCCGGTGCCAAGGCGTACGCCGGCGATCCGCGGGTCCAAAGCGAAATGTACCTGACACCTGGTCGTTCATATTGTTCTCATATGAATTGAAGATTTTCTTATAGAGTCCCACATCCAGATCGGCATGATCGGAGCTCCACTGCGCACCGCGTTCTTTGTTAGGGTTCGGCCACTTGCTGTTCCCATACCACGGGCCTGCCTCAAGCACCAATACTTTAAGTCCCATTTCTCCGAGTTCCTTGGCGGCGACGGCTCCACCGCCACCTGACCCGATTACAATCACATCGGCATCAAGCATTTGACGAATCCCCCCCTGGTCGTTCTATCGTCAACAAAAAACCACGAAGTGCGCGGTATCCCTTAGATACGCCAGGATAGCCCACCTGCTTCCAACCGATTGGAAAATATTCTAGTCTTCGTTCCGTAGGTGTTCTCAGTCGTGTCGACCCGTATGCGGACCATTCCGAATAAAAACCAAACATCGTCGCCCGATTCAGATAATCGACTATAAATACAACGAGTCCGCCATCGTCTTTATAGGGGGGCGGCAAGCTCCCGAGATCAACATCAAGCTGCTCCAGCATCGCCAAAACCCGTATACGGTCGCGGGGCGAGAGACTGGCGAATGGGCCTCCCCCCCAAACTGCATGAAGCCTGGAATCCAAAGCTTTGCCCGCTGCGATAAACTGAACCGCACCGGCATTGAGAAGCATTGCCGTAGAGGACGCCATAGGAATATTGGCAAGATAGTAACCCATAAAAAGCGAAAGATTGTGATCCAATTCCCAGATCATATAATCGTGAATACCCAGTTCCACTGCACCTGCGGATTGCTCTGCCCCATATACGGCTAACTCAGGCGTATTCGGGACTATTGCTTCGACCAACGCAATAAAAGTTGTCCGGATGTGCTCACTTGCCATCGCATCGTAGGCTTGCATGGAATACATCATCCTTTCTTCATCATCCTGAATGGCCGTCTTCATTTCGTTTTTGGCTGTTTGCCTCCCTGCTGAATAATATGATCAGCCGTACGAATGGCGAACGCAATCGTGGTCAGTGTAAGATTTTCGGCTCCAATGTAAGGCAAAATACTGTTGTCGGCCACATAGAGGCCGGAGATTCCGTGGATCTGTCCATATTGGTTTGCGACGGAAGTATTGGGATCGGCTCCAATTCGGCATGTGCCTGAATCATGATGCAAATCGCCGAGCGGAGTCAAGCAAATAGGCGGATTGCCGTTCTTACTAATCAGTCGTACGCCCGTATCCTTGGCGATGCGCTTTATCCCTTCCGTCATTTGATCAACGACGTTTCTATCCGCCTCACTCAAGGAAAAATGAACCTTAATTTCAGGGACGCCGTATTCGTCTATTTTATCCGGATTCAGAGTAACACGATTTTCGTATCTCGGTTCGACTTTGCCATAACCAAAGAAATTGACCGTAGTTTCACCTTTTAATGGTCTTTCAACGCTAACTGGATACCAGTAGAAAGCTTCCGGCCCGGTCATTAGTACAGAGTATGGCGTTTCCGGTTTTTGCGGTATCATAATATTCAAAGGACCCCAAGGGATAGGGAAATCAGTTGTAGATATCAATCCCGTTGCTTGCACAAAAGTTTGATTCGTCAGGTAATGCCCCAACGCGCGGTTCTGAAATCCCGAATTTAGCAGCAAGCGTGGCGTCTCAAACGTACTCGCACTCAAAACAACTGTTTTGGCTTTTAGGGTATACGCTGTTTTATCTGGGGAAACGACCGTAACTCCTGTGACTTTTCCGTTATCTTGAAGTATTTTCGTGGCACGTGCGTTGATCGCCAAATCGAAAGGCCTCTGATTCAGAGCCCTGGCAAGCAAGGAAATAGAACTCGTAAACATGTCGGTATGCATCTGACCGAAAGATTGGGGTACGATATCAGCCGCAACTGGTAGAGGTGCGGCTTTAGAATAACCGCGCAGCCACAACCGCTCCAATAATATTTCCGTGAAGGAAGCCCCTTCTGCAAATGCTCCCGTGACATTCATAACTTGTTCGGCAATACCGTAATAGCTTTCCATCTCATGGACAGGTATAGGCCATTTCGCCAGATCCCATGCATGCATCCGCGGAGTAAACGCATACCAGAATAACGTTCTGCCTCCCAGCGCAAAAAGTTGCCTGGCTCCCGGATATTCGGGTAAAGAACCCGGCAGCGGCTTGGATAAGTAACTAAAATAAGCTACGAGGCGCTCTTGGTTCAACGTCGACAGATTTCTCGCATGCGTCGGGATCACCTGATCTCCGCGTTCAATGATGCCAATCCGCTTCTTTTCCCTCTTCCATTGTTCGCACAATCTCCATAGGACAGATCCTCCGCCGGCTCCGGTACCGATGATCAGAACATCATATTCCTGTTCTGCCATCTGAGAGAGTGGCGTGAGGGGGATCCAGTTATTCAGCGTTTCTGGCGGTGCGACCGAGCAAGTCGGAATTGTGCCCTTCGAATCTGCTCTCGCATGCATTTCATTGTTCATTTCAGTTACGGAAGGAAGATAGACCGATTTGCCGGTGATGTCCCGATCCGGGTGTTCAATATGTGGATTGAGCAAAACGAGCTCTTCAACCAGTAACCGGTTTTTATTCGCGATAGCTCTAAGTGTTTCATGGTTGTTAGAAACCCATATTTTCAACGGCTTTCACTCTCCATCCGACCAGTTACTGTACTTCATATGTCAAAGTGATGAGTACCCTACTTATACTATAATGTTGAAATTGGAGCCTTTATGCGCAAATTCGTATTTATGGTTCGAACTCGTGCCGGACTGATTTAGGATTCGACTACAACAAAAAAAGTACCCCCATAGGCCTAGCCACATGAGAGTACCTCTAATTTTAAAATAATAACAGCTAGTTCATTCACGAATCCTACTAAATAACATTTGATTATCCAGATCTATCGGATGAACATCAAAATTCGTTTGATCATCGATCTGCATTCTTTTATCAATCCGCATAAAGGGAATACCTTGCCTCATACATTCTTCCACAAATTCTTTCAACGCTTCCAACATATATATAGGCGCAAGTTGATTCGCACCAAATGTCTGCCCACTGTCGTGCAGTACGATGATGTCGTTGCTTTTCAGCCTCGCAAACAGCTTCCGCTTAATCCTTTCTTTTCCCCCGCTGCAGCTCCAATCCCCAACCATTAAGGACCATAATACGTATCGAAATTGCTTCATGAGTAGAAGGTCAAACACATTAATAATTCCCCATGGCGGGCGATAATGGATAGGTTTGACACCTAGAATTTTCTCGATGACAGTTACTGTGTCATGTAATTGCTTTCTCACCTTTTTGGGTGTCAGGAAAGCATTTGTCCAATGCACATAATTATGAATTCCGATTAAATGTCCTTCTTGATGCATCCTTATGATGAGTTCAGGGTATTTCTCTGCTTTCGAGCCAAGTACAAAAAATGTCGCTTGAATGCGGTGTGATTGCAATATATCTAAGAGTTGCGGTGTAAACGCTGGGTCTGGACCATCATCAAACGTCAGCGCGATCCCCGTCGGTCTCTTCCCTTTTCGATAGGCGCCAAATCCACCTAATCGCACAATAACCGTTGGAATAATTGTATATACAAGCAGTCCGATTAGAATCGACCACAACAAATATGATCCATAATGACTGTCATACAGACGCATCTTCATCTGAGGCCCTCCACTTCTAAATCGACAATGATATGAATTGCTTCGTCGATCTAAGCGTAATATCACTCACGATGTGAGCAGCCGCTTGACTTCGCTGCATGTCTTCCATGCGTTTTCTTATCTCTTCATATAGACTTGGACGTTGAAAGAAATAATGCATATTTGACATAAGCTCTTCCAAATTATTGGAAATCGAAGCAACTCCACGACTGGAGAGGTATAAAGCATTCTCCTTTTCCTGCCCTGCATGTGGCTTATAAATGAAAATTGGCAGCCGAAGGACCATGGCTTCCGTAATGGTGATTCCTCCTGCTTTGGTTATAATACAAGTCGCCTGCGACATCCATTCATGCACGTTATCCACATATCCCAATATGGATATACTTTTGTTCATTGCAAACATTTCACTGAGTCGATGACGTAGTTTCTCATTGTGCCCACAAATGACAACGAAACGAGATTGAGGGAACGCGACTAACGCACTCAACATGTCCTCCATATAGCTGTTGACACCGCTGTCAGCTGCCATAATGAGAATGAGCTTTCTTTTTCTACCTCGGGCTACTGTGCTTTCATTTGCGAATTCTTGACGAATTGGAATACCGCTTACCTCTACGCGATCCTTGCTGACTCCTTTAAAAACGATTTGCTGCTTTAATTCTTCAGTAGCCACATAATATTTATCGACATTCGTGTGCAGCCAGCTCGCATGCAAAGCGTAATCCGTAAGTACAGTGAAATTCTGAATCCCCATCGAGCTGCAAACTTCCGGGGATGCCCCAAATGGAAACGTATTAACGACCACATCGGGTTGCTCTTGCAGAATGAGCTCTCTTAACTTCTTTTGTCCTAGATAGGTCATCGATTTCTGAAAGAGCGCGGTCTGCTTCGTTTCACGTGTTAAATAATAGCACCAACCGTAATAATCAAGACCGAAGCGTGAACTTTTTACACTGGTGTTAATCAGCGTGGTTGTAATTAAATTAATGAACGGGTGCCCCTCTTTCATGAGGTTAACGATTTTGACATGCTCTATCCCTTGCTTTACGAATTGCTGATACAAAGCTTTGGAAGCCTGGAGATGCCCATTCCCGTAGCTAGCCGTAAGAATTAATACACGAGGATTCGCGTTCATGCAAGTGGAAACCACCTTTCATCACCAACATCACAGGGGTATATCAAGAACACCCCTTATTTCGCCGATGTTTCGTGTGTGACTTTTCGACTCCAAACTTTAGACTCCATCGCTTCATGCAGGTGAATAATCAATACCTCGGACAGACACTACAATTACTTTACCTGATAAAAATGAGAGGAAGATGAGAAAACTAGGTATCCCTCATTTGGTGTATCGGGAAGGTCAATTGTACACGGGTTCCTTCACCTTCCTTACTTGATATCGTCAAACTTCCCTGATAATTGAGAACGAGCTGTTTAGCTATCGCAAGCCCGAGTCCAGTGCCCGCAATCTCGCGATTTCTCGCTTTATCAACCCGATAGAAACGATCAAATACGAAGGGTAAATCTGCTTCAGGAATACCGATGCCATGATCTTGTACAATGATTTGCACCTCATTTTTCAGGCGAATCCCTTCAATGACGATCCGTTTCGTCTGGTTTGAATATTTGACTGCATTATCCAGAGTAATCATCAGCATTTGCTCCAAGTGCAATGGGTTCATGAGCAGCATGACGTCCCTGATGCTTTCCGTGCTCTCAATAAACTCAAATTCAGGATTAAGGATTTCAAAGCGTTTTAACGACTCATGAATGACCGGTTCCAATTGGAGATAGGTATAGCTATCACTTAACAAATTAGCTTCTACTTTAGCTAAAGTTAAAAGCTCTTGAACCAGCTTTTTCAAACGCCTAACTTCTTGCAGCGAAGCTTCCAATGATTCATCAAGAACAGCAGGATCTGATTTTCCCCATCGATTTAACAAAGACAAATGGCCTTCCACGATGGTAATGGGTGTCCTCAGTTCATGTGAAGCATCTTCTACAAACTGCTTTTGCTGAAGAAAAGAAAATTCAAGTTGATTCATCAATTCATTAAACAGCTTGGCTAAGCTAGACAACTCATCCCCATTTTGAATATCCGTAACACGTTCCGATAGCCCTTTCTCTTTCACACTGCGAATCGTTGATGCCAATGCGCGTATCGGCCGCATAAACTGCCGCGAAATGGCTAAACCGCTGATCCCGCTTATGAAAACAGCTAATATCCCACCGATCAGCATCACCCATAGTACGGTCTCACTAAAATGATCGAAGGTTTCAAGGTTACTCGCCAGCTCTATGGTTCCAACGAATTTCCCAGCGACTAACGGACTTCGATAGATGAGAATATGATCCTCTTTGTGCGTCGTATCGTAAAGTTCAGGCGTAACCACTGACTTCGGCACCACCCATCCCATTCCGAAATGGTTCGAAACGGTTAAAAGCGGCTTGCCCTCCTTGTCGAGAATGCGTACAAATTGGTTTCTCCCCGTTAGTTTCTCGATATAGGGTTGGGTATCCGCAATTTGCAAGTCGTTTGTGGAAGCTAATTTATCCTGGAAATAGTCCTGGAGCTGTACCATGTTCACTTGGATTTGATCTTCCTCTTGTTTCATCATCCACTGCTTGAGCACTAAATATTGCGCAAAATTATAGGAGGCAAATAGCAAGAAGATAAGCAAAGCAGCTCCCAACATGAGCTTCCATTTTATTGGAAGACTTTGAATGGACCTCGTTATACGACCTCTCATCTCATCACGTATCCTATTCCCCGCACGGTTTGAATACAGCTATTCTCACCCGTATGATCTAATTTATTACGTAGATATCTGACATAGACATCCACCACATTCGTTTCCACGAGCGAATCAAATCCCCATACTTGATCAAGGAGCATATCTCGCGTAAGGACAAGATGATGATTTTTCATAAACATCACTAATAAATCAAACTCCCGTTTCGTTAGTTCAACGAGCTGCTTATCTTTGTAAACCAACCTTGCATCCAAATCCACTGTTATATGCTGAAAAGAAAGCAGGGAATGCTGCGCATTTCCTTCTAGCTCCATACGTCGAAAAACTGCCCTAATGCGAGCTAATAGCTCCTCAATGGCAAAAGGCTTGGGAATATAATCATCCGCACCGCTGTCTAAGCCGGATACACGATCCTCCACGCTATCTCTCGCTGTCAACATCAGGATCGGTGTCTTTTTGGCAGCACGGATACGTCGACAGACCTCAATTCCATTCATTTCAGGCAGCATGATATCCAAGAGGATCAGATCCCATTCTTCTTGAAGGGCTAATTCTAGACCTGTTTTCCCGTCATAAGATGGTCTTACCTCAAAAGCTTCGTGTTCGAGTTCCAACTGGATGAAACGAACCAAATTCTTTTCATCCTCTATAAGCAATATGCGCTTCATCGGCGGCGTCTCCCTTCCTATGCTATTCTCTTTACTATAAGTGAAGTATATGAGAAAACAATGAAAATACAAAAAAACCTGCCCTATGAAGGCAGGTCGTTTGATTGGACGTTGGCTTTATGCAACCTTAACATCCACTTTCGTATCTTGTGCTGTTGCGGGAGAACCTCCACGGAATACGACTAGGATTACAATAAAGATAGTTAGAACTAGACTAACCGCACCACTGCCAAATCCCATTCCTCCGTTAACTTGTGAGGCGGATAACCAGTCAGCAAACGAGGCTCCTACAGGGCGCGTCAAGATGTAAGCGAACCAAAAAGCGAAAATTTCTTTCATGCCAAACAAAAAATACCCTACGGCTGGAATCACAAGCATACCAGTACATAACACCCCAGAAGAGAAGTAGCCCAGGTGCATGCTCGTCGCGGTCATATCTCCCGCTGAGGTACCAAGCGCAAATGTCGTAAGGACTGTGAGCCAATAGAAAATCTCACGACGGCGTGTGAAAATGCTGTGGACAGATAGCGTTTTTTCTTTGGAAAACCAAGTGATGAGGATAACAGCAAGTGCCACCACAAAGAAGATCGTCGAAACCATATATGGAATGCCCAGACCGACTCGTACAACATCAGCAGCCATTGTGCCAAAAATACTAACCATGATAACTACTAGCCAGTAAACACCTGGCACATATTTGCGAACTTTGAACTGTAATATCATGGCTGCAATGAAAATAAGAACACTAAGAGGTGCTGAAATCAATGGATTCAGATGTTCAAATAAGTAATCGGAGGCGACCTCCCCCATGCCCGTCGTTAGCAGCTTCGTGATCCAGAAATAGAGCGTAATTTCTGGAACCTTGGCAGCTATTTGTTTTGCATGTTTCAACGTATTTGTTAAAGAATTGTTCATTGTCTATCTCTCCTTACCTGACAGGTTACGAAATTTACCATAACGACATATTCACAGCTTAAATTTGCTATACTACCCTTATCTTACACATTCAGTGAATTGGAGCTTCTTGATATGAATTCAAAAATGAAAGTTACTATTTTCCTTGTTCTAAGCATCCTTTCCGTTCTTTGCTTTGCCGCGATTGCTTCCCTATTAAAGGGGCAGCAAATTGCACGCTTTGACAGCAGCGTTATCTCCTCTATTCAAGGAATGGAACGTCCAAGGCTGACTTCCGTAATGAAATGTTTTACTTTTATCGGTTCGACGCCAGTTGTTATTGTCATTTCAATCCTCTGCCTATTTCTATTTTTCAAATTCCTGCATCACCGAATGGAATTAATTCTATTTGTAGTTCTTATTGCTGGCACAGCAGTCTTGAATCAGCTCTTGAAAATTATCTTTCATAGGGAACGGCCATCCCTGCACAGACTGATCCAAGAAACGGGTTATAGTTTTCCCAGCGGTCATTCCATGGAGGCCTTTGCGCTGTACGCTGCGCTTGCTTTTCTACTTTGGAGACATGTCCCAACGAAGCGTGGCAGAACGGCGGTCATTTTGATCAGCATGATTATGATATTCATGATTGGTATTAGCCGGATCTATCTGGGTGTCCATTATCCAAGTGATGTTGTTGGTGCTTATTTTGCCAGCGGATTTTGGTTCACTTTCAGTGTTTGGATCTTCCAATGGTATATGGACAATCGCTATAAGAGGGCACGTTTGTAATCGTTATGCTGTTACATCTTTTTTCTTGAAAACAACCCACGAGAAGATATTGAAAATGATAAAGTAAATCACAATAACCTTGACCGAGAAAGCTAAAGACATTCCAACAATATTGGGAGCCCCATTCAGGTATTGTGTTAAGTCCGTATTTTCAAATAAGTAATATTTCGCCCAGTTATATTGGGACAAGAAGCCTACGATACTTGTACCTGCAAACATGATACCGACAGAAAGCGCAATGGCGATAGAGCTGCTTCGTGATACGGTAGAAATCATAAAGGCCATCGTGACAATCATCACCATCTGGATACATTGATATAAATAGGTGCTAATGGCATGTTTCACGATACTGGTTTCATGAGCAATCGTGTCGCTGGATGCGTAGACATATGGAGCACTCATGTCCTTAAATCCATGTGAGATACCTGATACTAAGAATGCTGTTGCAAACAAGATGACAAATAATAAAATGGAAAACGTAAATGCTGAAATATACTTGGAAAGTAGAATTTTGGATCGAGACGATGGTCGTATTAGAAGCAGTTTGATGGTACCATCAGTGAATTCTCCCGCAACACTATCTGCGGCAATAACAACAGTCATCAATGTTACCACAATCATCAGACTAGAAGCGTTCAGCATGTTCCCCCAAAGCGTTTCCTCCGTTGGCGGAATATTATGATCGATGTGATACTGATTCACATGGATACGTGAAGTGACACGTGTCTTCCAATCAGGTCCCCTGTTCATATTATTTAGTTGCTGGGTATCATTTTGAATCTGTTGCTGCATATTGACCTTCCAATTTGCATCGGCCACTTGTGCAGGCTTTACACTGTATTGTTGAGCAATCAGAAAGCAGATCGTCGTTAGAACGAGACCAATAATTAACAACCAAGTACGCAATCGTTGGTATATTTTCATATTTTCATTTAAAAGCAGATTACCCAATTGACTCACCACCTGTCATTTTCAAGAATTTATCTTCCAAAGTTGGGGAGTTCTTTTTAATCCCATATAGTTTGATACCCGCTCTCATTAAACGCTCAGCCACCAGAGCAATTTGTTCTTTTTCCAACCAACAGACTAGACGATCTTCTGCCTTCTTCGCTTGTGCCTCTGGGAAATCAGCAAGCGTTTGAACGGCTGCTTCTAGGTTGTCCACTTCGAAAGAAACCGAGCTCTGGAGTCCCTCATTCATTAAGTCTTTAATGGATTGCACCTCAACTAATTTGCCATTTTGGATAATCGCTACACGATCACACATGAGTTCCATTTCGGAAAGTAAATGGCTAGAAACAAGAACAGAAATTCCTTCTTCACGCGTTAAGGTGTATAAGTAATCCCTTAATTCTCTAATGCCCGCGGGATCAAGTCCGTTTGTTGGTTCGTCTAAAATGAGTAGAGAAGGTTTATGCAACAAGGCTTGCGCAACGCCTAACCGTTGTCTCATTCCTAACGAATACGTTTTGACTTTATCTTGAATGCGATTTTCTAAACCAACCAATCGGATGACTTCTTGGATTCGCTCTTCCGTTACACCCGGCACCATTCGAGCAAAATGAATCAAGTTCTTATACCCACTTAAATACTTGTACATTTCAGGATTTTCAACAATGGCCCCTACTTTGATAATCGCTTTATTAAAATTCCGTGTAATACTATCGCCATCAATGAGAATATCGCCATCCGTGATGCTCATCAAACCAACCATCATTCGAATGGTTGTCGTCTTTCCTGCGCCATTTGGCCCTAGAAATCCGAAAATTTCTCCTCTAGGCACTGCGATATTTAAATTATCAATAATGACTTTATTCCCAATCCGTTTCGTCAAATTTAATAATTGAAGAATTGGTTTTCCCATCAAAAAGCCCTCCCCTTTTTCATAATCGATCATATTTCCACCTGTCACCTTACTATAAGGATTGTTCATGAGATTATAATGAGAAAACAGAAACCATTAATAGCAAAAATGAAATCGAACCTACCACTTTCATGAAGCATAAGATGCATGGTCTATGCATTTTATTGCGTTATGTCGGAAGAGAGTGGTATTCATGACAAGCAAAATACTCGTCATCGAGGATGAAGAGAGAATAGCAAGGCTTCTACAGTTAGAGCTCATACATGCTGGATACTCAGTCGAGTTAGCCTCAAATGGTTCAGATGGGTTAAAGAAAGCAATGAACGATGAGTGGAACCTCATTCTTCTTGATATTTTGTTACCTGTTATGAACGGTTTTGAATTCATAAGATGCTTCCGTAAAGTGAATACAGAAACGCCTATTATCGTACTAACTGCCTGTGGTGCTCCCACTGATATAGTGAATGGTCTTGACCTTGGCGGGCAGGACTATGTGACTAAACCTTTTCACATGGAGGAGCTATTAGCTCGTATTCGAGCATGCATTCGTTACCACAATCGGCCGCGAGAGTCCTATAATGCACTTAAAAAAAATGAGCCGTTCATCTATTCTTTAGAGGGAACCATTGTGAATCTCAGAATGAGAGAGGTATTACAGAACGGAGTTAAGGTCGATTTAACACCCAAAGAATTCCAACTTCTGATTTATTTGATCGAGCATCCCAATGAAATTCTTAGTCGGGAGCAAATCATGAATGATGTGTGGGGATATGCTTTTCTGGGGAATTCAAATGTGGTGGATGTCTATATCCGATATGTCCGAAAAAAGTTACATGCATCCTTCCCGACTATTCGAACGATCCGCGGCATTGGTTACATTTTGGAGATTTCGCCTACATGAAAATTAAAACAAAAGCCTCTCTGCTGTCCTTCGTTTGGTTAATTGGCATTTTATTGCCTCTCATCTTTGTTATTTACTATTATTACGCACAGTTCGAAAAAGAGGAAGAAATAGAAACCCTGCAAAATGCAGCTACTGAAATACTCAAAAACATATCCCCCTTAGAGTTGCTTCATGAGGATACTAAGAATAACCTATTTCTGAGCAAGTATCTCCCGAATCACACGATGATTCGCTCCATAGACAAGACTTCTAAGATAAGAAACCAAGCTTCAAACCGTTTTGAATTATTGCCTATCCCTCCTCAATTTTCGTATACACAGGAGTCTTATTTAGATACGTATAACCAGGAAACGATACTAATTGTTCGAACGCCTATTCAAAACGGGACAGAAATCATCGGAACGTTGGAGATCATTTCGGAGCCAATAGAGTTAGAACAAAGCTTGTATCGCTTAATCTTAATTATCTGTTATGTTGCCTTGGGTGCTATATTTGTATCGATTTCAGGGAGTTTTCTATTGTCCAGACTGCTATTCTTACCTCTTTCACGTATGATTAAAGTTATGAAAGAGATTGAAACGAGTCTTGAGATTAGAAAACTCCCCTTGAATCGAAAGTCAAAAGATGAACTTTATCAGCTGTCTGAGACATTTAATCACATGATGGAACGTATTGAGACTAGTATGTTGAAACAGCGACAGTTTATTTCCGATGCTTCGCATGAATTCAAGACTTCACTCACGATTATTGAAGGCTATACATCACTCATTCGAAGATGGGGCTTCGAGAACATAGACCTTCATAGGGAAGCTATTGATGCTGTTCATGCAGAAAGTAACCGAATGAAGCAAGTGACGTATCAATTGCTTGAGTTGGCTGAACTAGAACATGAAACGAAACTTTCCATTAGCAACTTTGATCTCGTATTGCTTTGTAATGAGACTATTCAGCTCCTTCAGCCACTCACTAGCAAAGAAATCCTTTTTTTCCCTTCCGAGAAAAAACTACTGTTGGAAGCCGATCGACAACAAATCAAACAGGTACTGTTAATTATTTTGGATAACGCTTTGAAATATGCGAACCAACGCATTGAAATTTACCTTGAAAATCAGGAGTCACATCTATGTATGCGAATTGTTGATGATGGTATTGGGATTCCTTCCGAAGAATTGCCTTTCATCTTCGAACGGTTTTATCGTGTCGACCGTTCTAGAAGCCGGCAAACAGGCGGTTCCGGTTTAGGTTTAGCCATAGCGAAATCTATCGTCAATCTGCATCATGGGATAATCCAAATGAATAGCGATCGTAATAGGGGAACTGAGGTGATTATTTCCCTTCCAATAAGGAAACCCTCCAACTCAAATTAAGAGTTGAAGGGTTTTTTGACTACTTTTTCCCTGCATGAATCTTTACATGAAGTTGATATTCAATGGAAATAAAAAGCGCCAACAGTAAACCTACCCACAAACAAACCATTCCGATGTAAGGATGTCCAAGTGTAGACACGAAGGCGGAAGCTGCAACAGAAATAACTAAGGTTATGGCTAACCGGGCATCATCTACAAATAAGCCCCAAATGATATTCAGTACTTTTTTCATATCTCCACTCCCCCGTTATTACTTTTCTTAAGCCCTACACCCAGTAATTTGTTCTTAATACGTTTTACAATAACATATGAAAATACCACTATCGATAACGCCATATATAAAATAGATGCATCCTCATTTGGCCAAATGACACCGAATCCCTCTCCCGTCCAGAAGGCGCCAAAGCTGGTTAACATCACTCCTACGACGTATTTCATCGTGTTCTCAGGTACCTTGGATAACGGTTTACGTAAAATAAAGCCAGCTGAAATAACGAGTATCAGAGCAATCGCGGCGCCCAATACAGTAAAATTCATCTCATGAAGGCTAAGACCGAATGTAATAACAATAATAATAGCTTCTAGACCCTCCAGCATGGTAATTCCGAAGGTCGTCATAAATGCAAATCGATCAAACCCTTGTTTGACGAATCCAACCTTTTGCAAACGATTAAATTCTTCTTTGAATGCTTCTTCCTCATCATGAAGTGCCTTTAATCCGCCATAACGCAGAATAGCTTTACGCAGCCATCGAATCCCAAATAAAAGTGAGCATAATCCGACAATAGTTTGAACCCAGCTTATTTGGATAATTAAAGCTAAAGGAGCTCCGATTAGGCATACTAGCAAAATAAGAACGATGCAAGCAGCAACCGCTCCCCCTATCGCATATCTCCATCCCTAACCAACCCAACCGCTAGGATGACTGTTAATGCTTCAACAAATTCTACGGCAGTCCCAATAAAACCTATGAATATGGCATACAATGCTTCTATGCTCAGTCACTCCTTTGAGACAAAAATTTGTATGATACCCTCTTTAATAGTTATGTAGAGATGTTTCTTTGTTATGTCAATGTTTTTATGCTCACTGAACTCTCATTGTTTTCTAATAATCCTCATTGAAGCCTTGCGGGTGCTCGTTTACAGAGCTAGTTAGTAATCCTTAGGAGGTTTTATGTGTGTTAAGGTTATCCCAGGTGAAAGCCTAATACACGATCCTTAAGGAGGATATCCAATCATGAATACTGTGAAAACGAATCGCCTGAAAAAGTCGCTATTAGGAATTACACTTAGTGTTTCCTTATTTGCAACCATTAATGTCATGGCGGTACCACAAGCCGCTCACGCTGCTACAGCCAGCACGATGTCAACTGCATCAACTTCCGTATCCAGCAAGGCTGGCAGCATCATTGCATTGGGTAAGAACTATCTTGGCGTTCCTTATAAGTTCGGCGCTCAAAAAGGAAATACACGCTCATTTGACTGTTCTTCTTTTACCCAATATGTATATGGCAAGAATGGCATTAGTTTGCCGCGTTCTTCTAAGGCACAGTCTCAAGTTGGTAGCTATGTACCTAGAAATCAACTTCAGCCTGGAGATCTAGTCTTCTTCTATTCTCCTATTCATCACGTTGGTATTTATATCGGTAATGGCAAGGTTATGCATACGTACGGAAGCCCTGGTGTGACTATCACCGATATGAACTCAGGTTGGTGGAAGACGCATTACGCGACGGCACGCCGCGTAATTAACTAAGCGCTAGCACAGATTGAAAGACCTTCTTCACTCAAAGTGAAGGAGGCCTTTTGCCATTGTATTACACTCGTTTTCCCTCCTCATAGTCTCTGTTTTTTCCGGGAATGATAAGAATATGCTCTAAAATAAACGCCTTTTCGTTTTCAGTTAAATTCGAACGGTGAATAAGAGCAGCTACTTTTTCCTCAAGATTGTGTATCGTATGCAAGAAAACATCCAATTCATCCAATGGATCTCTCATCCGAACCCATCCTTCCTACTCCTATTTGAAATGGCTTTGTACACGCTATATACGAAAACGATAGCCAGCTCCCCATACGGTTTCAATATATTGCGAATTGGATGGCTCGATTTCAATCTTTTCTCTTATTTTACGAATATGAACCGTAACGGTTTGCGAATCTCCCACTGCATCCATTCCCCAAATCCGCTCAAAAAGGTGGTCCTTACTATATACACGATTCGGATTCATGGCAAGGAAATACAGTAAATCAAACTCCTTGGTTGTTAGATTGATTTCTTGCTCATGAACAAATACGCGGCGGGATCCGTAATCAATAAGTAGTCCATGAATCCGAATCTCCTCGCTGTATTCCTTCGTCCCTATTAAACGATCGTACCTTGATAAATGGGCTTTGACTCTCGCGACCAGCTCTACGGGCTTGAATGGCTTTGTAATATAATCATCTGCACCAAGTCCAAGGCCGCGAATCATATCAATGTCTTCTTTTTTTGCCGTAACCATCAGGATAGGTATTTGATATTTTTCGCGTATCTGCTTACAGACCTCAAACCCGTTGATGAGTGGCAGCATGACGTCTAGAATGATCAGGTCATACTCCCCACTTAGCCCCAGCTGTAAGCCTTTCTCCCCATCCATCGCGATATCGACCTTAAAGCCGCTCACTTCTAAATAATCCTTCTCGAGTTCTGCAATGAGTTCTTCATCTTCTACAATTAGAATTTGTTTCAATCGATTCACCATCTTTGAGCCTTCTAAGCGGCAAGTTTATGGTAATACAAGTTCCTTCATCCTTCACACTGCGCGCCCCTATCGTTCCCCCATGCCCCTCAATCATTTGCTTCGAGATCGCGAGTCCAAGCCCGCTTCCACCTTGTTGACTGTTACGAGAGGGGTCTGCCCGGTAAAACCGATCAAAGATATGAGGGAGTGCTTCCGCATCAACGCCAATTCCGTTATCCGTTATTTCTATCATGACGTGATTCCCTATTATTTTCGCCTGCAAAGTAATGAACTTCTCTGTTTTATTCAAATATTTCAACGAATTATCTAAAATATTAGAGAAGACACGTCTCATTTTGTCCCGATCAATCGAGACCAGTACCTGTTCCTGTAAAGTGATGTCCGACTTATAGTGAACGCCTTTTTTACCAAGCTCAAAATCTAATTCATCTGACCAGTCCAATAAAAAAGAGGCGAAATCTACGATTTCAAAATTAAAAGGTACTCGCTTCAAATCCAATTTAGAGTATAAAAATAGTTCATCAATTAAATGATCCATCTCTTCCGCTTTGGACGAAATGATTTCCATGTATTTTTGTCTTTTATCTGGTGTATCCGCAATGCCATCTCCTAATCCATCCACGTAGCCCCTAATGGCGGTAAGTGGTGTACGAATATCATGTGAGATGTTAGAAATAAGCTCTTTGCGATTTTCTTCATATTGAATTTGAGTTTGAATGGATTCCTTCAATTGTTTACGCATTTGTTCAAAAGCAATGCTAAGCTGCCCAATTTCATCTTTATTTGCGATATGCACTTGGAAATCGAGGTCTCCGGCTTGAATCCGTTTCATCGCATTCTTTAGCTTACGAAGAGGACGAACAATACTCCTAGAGACGAAAATCGTTAAAAGCGTATGTGTGAGAATCAGAATAATAAACAGGGTTAGAAAAAGAATAGGAAAAAACTTTTGGGTAAAGTTAACTAGAGGGCTAACTGTGGTGACAATGAACATACTGCCGGGCTGCTGCCCATTATAATAAAAATCAAAGGAATTCACTTCAAACAGATCTTTGCCATAATGCTTGGCATCTTCATGCTCTGGATGACCTGGATGTTTGAATACAGGGAGGTGTTGTAGAATATCTGATGTTTGCAAGGATGGAGAAATATAAACAAGGGAATTCTCCTTACGAACAATCAATCTAGCATTATTAATTTGGAGATCTTGATCAATATCTGCTAAGTAGCCTACATCTGCAAGAATAGCAGGGTTTTTCTCTGAAGTACGTTTCAAGTCTCTTATGGAATGTTCGACATTCTGATTTTCAAATAATCCAACCCCTGTTTGCAGTTGATCACGTATGCCCTGGAAATCGCCGCGAAAAACAAGAACGAGTAAAGCAGCAGTAATGATCATCATAACGAGTGGAACGAGCAGCATGGCCGCATACGATAGCAATAATCTCAGCCGAATGGACATGATTGGTTTCCCCGCATTAGACTTCTTTTTTATCGAATTTATAGTAACCAATTGCCAGAAATAATAACCAACTGGACAGTAGGAACAGGGTTGACGTTACTAATCTACCTGTCGGAACGGCCTGACTTAACCATAACACGTGCCAATCCGTATAGGAAAATGGTGAAAAGGCAGAAATGGATTTCAATAGGAATGGAGCGATTTTCGCTGCCACGTACAAGACGATAGAGAAGACCATGAAGCTGCTCGCGCTTTTGAAAAACTGTGATACAAAGATAAAAACGGCCGATAAGGCAAACATCGAGACAAATGCTGCTGCATAAGCAAAGACGATGTGTAATGTATCCGTGAAATTAGCTGATGTTCCTGTAAAAAGGTTGCAAATGAAGGTTACGATGCCAAGAATAATCAGAATGCCAGCAATACCTGATCCTAGCGCCGCGACTTTCGTGCCATAGACTTGATAACGTGAATTCGGGCGAAGTAAGGCAAGCTTTAATGTTTTAGCCGCTATTTCATTGGGAAATAAATCTCCTACCATAGTGAAAATAAACAGTGGGATCCACAAACTTGTATAAATCGTAAGCATTTGTATCGGAAAGGACTGGCTCACGGCAATAAGCCCTAGAATAGGCTGTAAGGCATGAAGCGAAAGGGCAAGCAAGACAGGAAGTAAAGCCGAAAGAACAACAAACAACACTATTTTCTTTCGATAAAACATTAAATAAAGTTCGTTTAAGTAACCAGCGCGCCAACTATGCACAATCAAGCCCCTCCTTTTCCCCCGATAGCTGCAGCTCATTAATATAGAATTGCTCTAAGGATTGATTAATTTGCAATAATTCGGATACGTACCCTTCTTTCTTCAATTGCCCTTCTACGACAATCCCTACGCGATTACACAACTGTTCCAACTCATGAATCATATGACTCGAAATGAGGAATGACGTTCCCTTCTCTGAAGAGAGTTGTTTAATTAGTTTACGGAACATTACCGTGCCTTCGATATCCAATCCATTGGTTGGTTCATCCAAGATGACAAGCTTTGGCTCCGGGAGAATGGCCGCGGCAAGTGCTAATTTCTGCTTCATGCCCGTTGAGAAGCCCTTAATTTTCTCTTTGCGAACTTTGAATAAGCCAACTCGTTCCAAAACTTCTTCCATTCGCGCAGGTGTGACACTTGGATAGAAGCGTGCAACAAGCGCTAAATATTGCCATGCGCTGAGAAATTCATGGAAATCAGCGGATTCAATCATGCTGCCAACCTGCCCCATGCCTTGTGCGAAATTTTCGGCAAGGTTTGTATTAAACAAGGAAATCGTGCCTTGATCAGGACGAATTAGTCCCGTAATCAATTTCAGAAACGTTGTTTTACCCGCACCGTTGGGCCCAAGTAAACCATAAACATCCCCTTCAAATAATTGAAGATTCATATCTCGAATCCCACGATCGTTCCGATACACCCGGCTCAAATGGGATGTCTCTAAAATCGGTTTCATTAGGTTTCCCCTTTCCTATTGAGATGAGCAGATAGGCTAGTTTCCTAGCCTATCTGCACGGATCACATGACTTATTTCCAATTAATCGTTTGCGTCATGACCTTCACCGTGTTTATTATGCTTCACTGTTTGTACGGTTTTACCTGTAAGATCGATAGTATCCGGCGTTGTGTTGTTATAGTCGGATAGATCTGCTTGCAGATGAAGGGTAACTTGATGTGCAACGCCGCTATCATCTTTACCAGAAACAGTTAGATCCGCTTCTTGATGAGAGATATAATTCGCAGCATTGACTGTAGCCTTAATGGATACATTTTCAATCTTAATGTCTTGTGTCAACTGCGGCGCAGCATTTTTCAAGAAATCTTCATTGAAAGGAAGTTCATTCGCATCTTTACCATTCGCTGCTTTCTCACCATCGTGCTCATCCTTGGTAACTTCTTTCAATGCGATTGGCGCAAGTGCATTAACAACCGTAGGGATCTGAGCATTAGCCAATTGAATGGAGATATCTTTGGATCCATCGGCTTTCGTGTCAACAGCTACAAAGTCCTTCAAATTCCCAACTAGAGCATCAATGACCGTCTCAACTTGTTGAGGAATCTCCGTTTCGTTCACTTTCTTCTCGTTTTTGTGTCTCTTCTCCATTTCTTGACTTACGAAGTACACATCACTTGCGTCGGATTTAAGTACGGTTTGATTACTTTGCTTATAGAAGCTAAGCGATTGGTCTGTCCCATTCGCCGACACTTTAGCAGTGCCGCTTGCTGTTTCCGAATCCAAGCTCAGCTTGAAATTACCACTTGCATTTGCAAGCACATTTCCATTATCTTGCAAGGATGCAGCTGCTTGAACAGCTACGTTTTGAACCGTTTTGGTATTCTTAAGCGCTGACTTATAAGCGTCATAACCCGATGTACTTGCTAATGCACTAAACCCAGTTGTTACCATGACAATAGAGCTAATTCCAACAGCGCTACCTAACATTATCCACTTCTTTTTCATGTTTTCCTCCTAAAATAAGTTTGTATGATGGGCTTACAACTACATGATAGACAACAGAAATGAAGTGCTTATGAACCATTTCTTAAATCTTTCTTAACTATTCGTCCAAACAAAGTAAGAAAAAATCCGTTCAACTACGAACGGATACGAACGGATTATCATTTACTTGTCTTTCCAAATACCTTGAATAGCAGGGACCGCATTTGTAGCCCCCATATAAGGCAGATGATATAAATCTTCTATGGTTCGTAATACATTCAAATGGGTAATATGCTGATCATAAGTAACAGGCTTGACCATCGATCCAACAAAGATCGTCGGAATATGATTGTCTTTGGAAGAATCATCTTCGTCCCATGTGAGTATGAGCAAGCTATTATGGGTCTGAGCCCAAGTTACATAGGTCCCGATGTGGGTTCTCAGCCATTCATCTGCGGATAGAATCGTTCCATCATGCATGTCGTTATCCAAGTTGGGTATGACGAAAGAAACCGTAGGGAGTTTGCTATAATCGTTTGGAAATTGCGTAAATGGCAGGTTACTTTCCTTCGCTACATTGGAGAAACTCACCCAAGGACTATGTTTTCGACCATATTGGTGATTTGTACAAGATGTAGAGCCTATTGCAGGTAAATCTTCCGAATAGCCAGCGAATGAAAAGCCTGCTTGTACCAGCTCGCTTGCCAAATTTGCCGTTTTGAACATATGTCCGCAAGAGTCATCTGTAACGCCTTGATTTGAGCCGGAAAATAATACGAGATAATTCGGCTGACTCGGATGTGCTACGGCATAGGAATGCGTAAAGAATGCTCCTTCCTTGGCCAATGAGTTGATATATGGAGCAGCTTGATTTCCGATTAATTTCTCATAGGAGTGATTTTCTTCAACAACAATGACAACATGGTCAGGTCTTGCTCCTTCAAAAATTGGCTTAGTGACCTTAGGTTGAGCCTGCTCCTTTGACACTGGACTTGAAGCAGGCGTTTGTTGAGGAGTTACAATATCTGGTTTCAGCGGTTGAATCGTGCTAACCGGAGGGCTTGTTGGTGAAACGATGGGAATAGGGTTTGGAGACTGTTCGGTTGTCACTGGATTGCTTTGATCCGAATTGGAGCACGCAGTCATCACTAACAATAGAAAAGAAATGACTCCCCAAGATGCTTTCATCCTCTCACATTCCTACGCCAAACTTTAGTTTCCACAACTTCATATCCATGAATGATCAGCTTCAAATATCTCAGTGCCATTGAGGAATGCAGAAATAACTGATTTACGATCACAGCTGTAACTATTCCAATTATTGCTCCTCCCATGACATCAGCTGGATAATGCACGCCTGTCCAAACTCTGGAGAAAGCAATACAAGCAGCTAAGACTAGCCATACATTCCCAGCTTTTCGGCGGAACATCCAAATCGATGTGGCGATCACAAAAGCCGCGGTTGCATGGTCACTTGGGAATGAAGCATTGGCCGGATGCGGGATCAATTGAAGGACCGTATGGGTGACGAATGGTCGATCTCTGTAAAAGAAATGACCCAAAATACCGCTGCATGCTAATGCGATGCAAGCGGATAGTAAGGACTGCGCAACCATACGGCGATTCGCTTCTTGTCTTGTAAACCAATACACGACAACCCCGAGATAAAATACATACTCCGCTTTTGAAGCTAAGAAGCGCATAATTGGATTTAAAAAGGAAAGATCATTTCCTAATTGATTAATCAGTTGGAACAAGTGAAAGTCTACCTCTGTGAAACTCATCATCATCATCCTTTAGTTATTTTGAATGCAAGATAACATGCATTTACAATAACTTTACTTGATAAAGATGAGAAAAAAATGAGAATACGAATCTTAGATCGTAGACGAAATGAATCATCAAATTTTTATTTTCCTAATAGACTCCACTCCAAGTCCCTTAACTTCATTTGAATATGATAATTGGAAAGCTCAACAGAAACGCAACGCAAATTTCTAAGTAAAGGTGTTGTTATGACAATGAATCGAGCAAGTACAATAAGCAGTAAATGGATAAAAACGAAGGTTCTTTTATTAAATAATGAGCTTCGCAAATTTGTTCCGGAAACAAGGATCTATAGTCAAACAAACCTGCTTCAAATGTTAATCAAACATAAGATGGTTTATGTGAAGCCCAGCAATGGCTCTGCCGGACATGGCGTTATTCGAGTGGTGAAAAATGATAAATACCGCTTTCAAGCCGGTAAAGTTGCTAAGTCATTTGATACGTTTCAAGGCTTATTCGCTGCTTTGAACAAAGCCAAGTTAAACCGATCTTATCTGGTCCAGCAAGGCATTCATCTATTAACCCATCAAAAGCGAATATTCGACATACGTATTATGGTGCAAAAAAGCCCGAAAAGAATTTGGGAGTCAACTGGTTATATCGGTCGCGTCGCACACCCCAAAAAAATAGTGACGAATTTTCATAATAGCGGAAAACCGTTGCCCTTAGAATTGTTGCTGGGTTCCTATGTACATGGACAGAAGAAAAAAGATTATATCCATAGCTTGGGAAATTTAGGCTATCGAATTGCAACGCATTACCAGAAGAGTTTTCCGCGATTCAAAGAAATTGGTGTCGACATCGGAATCGATAAACATATGAAACCATGGGTACTAGAAGTAAACACAGCACCGGACCCCTTTATTTTCAACCAATTAAAAGATAAAAAAATGTTTTTCAAAGTTCTGCGTTACGCGAGAGCAAACGGCCGGTTCTTACGTATGAAACGTAAGTAATTAAGAAACTCCAACCCCTTCAACCATGGGATTGGAGTTTTAATGCTTTTGGAGGAGAATCACTTTCTTCTAATCGTCCCAGCTCGGAGAGCTTTCAAATACGTATTTCTTAAGCTTTTAATTTTTCGATACATCGTTTTATCTTTGAGTTTGTTAAACAGCTCATGAGATGGATAGTCAAAATTGACTTCAATGATCCATATTTTGTGATGTTGATCGATACCAAAATCGATGCCAATTTGAGAAGAATATTTGTAGCTATTAAATCGTTTACAAATACGATGACTTAAACGAATTAGTTCATGAATAATTCTTTGTTTCTGATCATGGGATAAATGAAGTGATGTGTCTAACGCATTCTCAATGGGCGTTGCATATCCACCTCCCCTATTTACGTTCGTAATCACACTAGATCGTCCAGCAACTTTAGCTAACATTCCTGCATACTGCCACTGATTCTGTGCGTTTCGCATCATCATGACTCTGATATCAAAAGGTCTAGTATTGATTTTTGCTAAATCAATCGTTCTCTGGATAATATATAGGCCTGTGGATGTTTGTTTTTGTATAGCATTATACGTAGACCTAAGGTTCCTAAAGGATTTGACATTCCCTTTCACTTTGACAAATCGATACTCTTTTTTCGTCGACCAAGATTTAATGATACCTTTGCCCATGTGAGACAAATTCGGTTTTATGTAAACCGATTGATACCGTTTCATTAAGCGGTAAAAAGAATCCCGATTCAATACCGATGTCGAAGGCAAATAAGATCGTATATGGTGATCCTTAGAATAAAATATGTGCAATCCCAACTTACCAGGCATTCCATCCTCTCCCTTGTTAAAGTATCTCGCGAGCCGTAATGTACCTACTTAACCCATACAATCCCCCTTTCATTAACTACTTCTTTATATTCTTAAAAGATGGAAATTGATCTAGGTATTGCCTAGTTCTTATACATGAACCACATCTTTGTCCGTGCCTGCCGCAACTGAAAAAGCCCCAGAGGTCTGGGGCTTTTAGCAAAACAGTTTGAATTAGATTAAGACAAATCTAAGAATTTGACGAATGAAAAGAAATCTAAATACGATAAAACCTCTTGCGTTCATGAATTTAATTCTTATTCTAGTTAACCCTCTTGCCACAACTCGTGCATTAAAAACGGTTGTTGTTCCATTGCTGTTTCTGTAGACTATGCCATAAAACTGGTTGACCAAAATTGTCATATATATCAACTCCTTTCAATTGAGTTAATATATAATATTCTTATAATTCATAGATGCGAGGGCTAGTTTAATAGATTAAACATTTTTAACGTCACTTCATTACTTCTCGTATTTCATTTCTGCGCAGCATACGAAGAATCTCTAATAGAATCACGTTCAAGCTGAACCAAGTACCCCCAAATACGTAGCCAGCAAGAACATCACTTGGATATTGAACATAAAAGAAGATGCGACTGATCCCGACTAACAGACATAGTGTAATAACTAACAAGGTCGCAGCGAGACGAATTTTCAAATTCCCTTTATGTCTGACTAGCAAATACGCGGCAAAGCCGCATACCGTCAAGGAAAGCAATGTTTGCTCACTTGGAAATGTGTAGGGAAATTCGTGACTGACAGTTGAAGGCCCCACGCGATGAAATAACGCTCGCAATCCTTCATCCAGCGCTTCTCCTCCCACAATAACGAATGCAAAACTCATCAATTCAAGCATGCGATCCTTGCCTTTCCATACAATCAGAATCGTAGTTAAGACGATTAAAGGAATAAATACATAATACGAACCCAGTAGTGCAAAACGATTCATCCAGGCACTCCAATTAGGGTCGAACACTTCGTGAATGATAAAGCTAACAATCTCATCAAATAACGTAAACTCATTTTCTAAGAACTCCTGAATCATGCCGATCATGAGAGATACACAAGCAGCTAAAACCGTAAAAGCAGCAAGCACAATAAACTTCACTTTACCCATCGAGTGAAAATGATAAATACCCTTCTGGAGACTTCCTGTAAGCATTTCCGTAAATCGAGTCTTATTTTTCCGAAACAGATAGACCGTAATCAATATGAAAGCCGCGACGATCCCTGCGTAAACCAAATACCGATGTATCGAGTGATGATATTGCTCCCATTGTGGACCCAAAACCTTGCCAAGCGAGATAAAAACCGTTACCCAGATGAACGCTCCGATATAGGAATACCAAGTATACGTACGAAAAGAGATACGGGTTACGCCAGCAAAGTAGCCTGTAAAATGTCGAACGCCTGGTATAAAAAAGGCTATGATCAGCAATTTATTACCATACTTTTGAAACCAAAAGGAAATTTTATGGAGCCTATCAGGGCCTAAATGAATGCGAGCACCATATTTATTGAAAAAAGGAGTACCTAAGCGAAGCCCAATCCAATAGGAAATGGTCACCCCGGTCGATACACCAGCCCATGCTGTAATGATAGCAATGATCCAATTTAGTTTCTCCTGAAAGATAAGTAGACCTGAATAGCTCATCAAGACTTCCCCTGGAAACGGTAAAGCCAGCATTTCAAGTAAGAGGGCAAAATAAAGAACCCAGTAGCCGTAATGTTCTAGCCAAGTTGTTAAAACACCCACACAAAGCCCTCCCATCCCTTGTATTCTGAACAAAATATAGGAAAAATAACCCTCACCCATTTTCCTTTTATATAGGTTCTTACCTACCGCTTTCGTCACTTGCTCATCACTTACCAGTCATCAGTAACTATGAGGAGTATCTCCTCTTTCGAAAACCGTTGGCTTAATTGGATAATATTCCCTTGTAAATAAAAAAAGCGCCTCCCTAAGAATAGAATCGGATTACTAGGGGCTTTTCCAATGTCTATTTTAAGAGAGGTGCTCTTCATTTGGGCTAAGGATCTAAAGCTTAAATTAATTCACACCCGATTTGATATACGTCTCCGCCTGCCTTTTAACATCCAGCTTAATCCTAGCAATAATATAAATACGACGATACCAATGGCTCCCCATAGGAATGAACCATTGCGAACTCCCGCATAGAGACCGCTCATTGCTATCGTGTAGGGAAGTATCCCCAATCCAGTGGTCCAGATAAAAGACCAGATGTTTATTTTCAAAAAACCCATTGTATAATTCACAAAATGGTACGGGACCAACGGGACGAATCGGATGAGTAATAGACCAAACGTTTCATGCTTTTTTGTGAATTCTTCAACTTTCTGAAGGAACGGCTGCGCTAATTTACCGAAGAAAGGCTTTGCTATCCATTTGGTTAAATAGAGCGCACCAACCGCGCCCATTACACCGCCAATCCACGAATAAACACCGCCCCAAATTGGGCCATATATTTCCATGAGTGCAATAGAAATAAATTCTCCAGGTACTGGGATCATATTCACGATGGACTGAACTAGGATGCCAATAACAATTCCTATTTGCCCAAAATCCCGAATACGATTAATGAGCCTTTCTGCTTCCCCTGTATGAACAAGATAGAGATAATAGCCTATGATGCCTGCAATGACAAGTATACTTATACCGCTTAAAAGCTTCGTATTGTGCTGAGTTTGCTTCAAATGAATCATCCTAACTAATCGAAATCGCATGTTCTGAAATCGTAATCGATTCTGAAGAAACCGCGTATTTTTTGTAAAGTTCGTCTATCCGCCCCAAAAGTCTGCCCATTATCGTTTTGTAGTTTGGCTAGTAATTTTGTTTTTATTCGCTTAGCGCTCCTTTGCTTCTCCGATCACTCACCATAATTCTTAAGCTTTTCTTAATCCAGTGAAGATGAGGCTGACAAGACAAGCCAGGACTGAGCATACTCTATCCTGGCTTGTCTGCGTTGTTTAAGGCTTCCATACCTTATGTTCAATGGATTCATACATGCGGATTATGGTTTCCGAAAGCTTTTTCAGCCCTTTCTGACGCATAATCTTGTTAATTGGCAAAGAAAGCAACCAGAGGATTCAAAGCGGAAAACCTATCAGCTAAGTGATTAATCGCTTGAAACCATTGGTAGTCTAATTGAGATAAATTCATAAGTAACTCCTTCAATCGTTATATTAGCCTCAGTTAGAAAGCTTACTAAACCAAGATTAAAAACTAATGAAGAAATTGCGTATGACTGAGTTGACTAATCGAATTGACTGCAATTCGTCAACAGAATTCTCATAATCTTTTCATGTGAAGCATGTACAATAACCAAGTCGAGGAAGATGAATGGTAATAAATTTTCTTACGAGTGGTGTTTTAAAAAATCTTTAAAAGGAGATAGCACATGGAAACGATCAAATCAAATGAACCGAAAAGCATGTTAAGTAAAGTTCCAGAGGTAACCATTTTTTTTTGGATCATAAAAATTTTATGTACCACAGTCGGTGAAACTGCAGCCGATTTCCTGAATGTCAATCTCGGTTTTGGTCTGACGGGTACCTCCATTGTAATGGGAGTCTTGTTACTTGCTGCAATCTACTTTCAGTTTAAAGCGAAGAAATATATACCTAGTATTTATTGGTTGACGGTATTCTTAATCAGCATCTTTGGTACACTTGTTACTGACAATATGACAGACAACTTGGGTATCCCTCTTGAAGTGAGCACGATCGTTTTCAGTGTAGTCTTGGTGTTGAGCTTTGCCTTATGGTACGTCAACGAGAAAACACTCTCTATCCACTCCATTTTCACTAAACGAAGAGAATTCTTTTATTGGTTAACAATCCTTTTCACATTTGCACTGGGTACGGCGGCAGGAGACCTGATGGCAGAGAGCCTTGGCCTTGGTTACGTAGTAACTGGTGTCATAGTTTGTGCGGTAATTGCCTCAATGACTGTCGCTTGGAGATTTGGGCTTGATTCTGTGCTAGCTTTCTGGATTGCCTATATCATGACGCGTCCTTTGGGTGCTTCGTTAGGAGATTTCCTTTCACAAACACAAAATAACGGTGGGTTAGGATTAGGTGCAACTGCTACAAGCGCAATATTCATTCTAGCGATTCTGCTGTTGGTCATTTTCCTTTCTGTCACCAAGCGAGATTTGATCCCCACATCAACAAAGAAAGCAACTGATACAAAACGATCTACCGTTATCTGGCAAGTTGCGGTGGTTGTCTCTGTACTGGTGCTCGCGGCCGGATCAGGCTATTTTTTACGTCATGCTAGTCTTCAAGATGTCTTACCTCAGGGGGATTCGTCTAGCTCCGTCACGCAAGCCTTCCCGCAGGATGATATGACTAATTTCCAGAAAATTACGGAAGATACACTAAGTCTTGTGCAAGAAGGAAATTTGTCCGCCGCAAAGTCACGCGTTAGTGATTTGGAGACCGCATGGGACAAAGCTGAGGCTCGGCTTAAGCCAATAAACAAAACGAAGTGGACTGAGGTGGACAATGCCGTAGATAAAGTATTGAGACAAGTACGCGCTGTACATCAAGATGCTAACGCGTGTAAAACGTCGCTGGAAGCATTGATATCCGTACTTAACTAATTCACTCGAGGCTTGACAAGCAAAAGAAACGAAAGACATTTGTCTCTCGTTTCTTCTTTTTAGCTGCTTATATCCCATTTAATTTAAGACCATGCTTGTCAAAAATACCCTTCATGACCTCGATGGCTTCCTCTTCATCTGGTCCATGAATATCAAGCTTGTACGCTTGATTGTTGAAGAGCGTGACACTCAGACCAAGGATGCTTTTCACATCAATAAACCTCGTCCCCACCTGAATGACAATACTTGATTGGAACTGATTCGCCGCTTGATTGATTTCTACAATGGCTTTTGTTTCCAAACTACCCATATTGATCCCTCCATTGTGTTACGATTAAGTTACGATTAACTTACCAAATCTGCACGCATGGATTCGTTCTTCTGCCTCTTTTGCATCCACTTACCTATACAAATAACAGCTACAGCAAGCAGTACGGGGAGCACGTAGTGGAATACCGAATGAATGGATTCTATTCGCGATGCGACCGCAGCGTCACTCATGATCATTTCCCCGGAAGTATACCCCAGCAAACCAACACCGAACATAACGATGATGGGGAAACGGTTCATCAGCGCCATAAGCAGCTTGCTTCCAAAGATAATCAATGGAATACTAATCGTTAATCCAAGAGCAATGAGCAGAAAGTTACCGCCTGCAGCCCCTGCAATCGCAAGCACATTATCCAGACTCATGATCATATCGGCAACAAGAATGGTTTTAATCGCTGCTCCCAAATGCTGGCTAGAGGGCAGTTTTTCTTCTTGCTCTTCATTCATCATCAATTTAACAGCAATCCATATAAGCAGTAGGCCGCCGAGGACTTGAACAAACGGAACCTGCAACAACCATACGGCCACGAAAGTAAAAATCACACGCAGTACAATCGCACCAAAGCTACCGAAAAAAATTGCTTTTTTCTGTTGTTCGGTAGGCAGATTACGACAGGCCAGTGCAATCACTACCGCATTGTCTCCGCTCAATACAATATTAATGACAATAATCTTTAGTAACCCGAGTAATAAAAGCTCCATACCAGATTAAAACCCTCCAATCTTGTTACCTCGTTGACGTCTGGTTTGGTCTGATTATTCTGCATGGCGAAACTCGCGGGGGATCCGTCGTGCCACACCCGTTTGAATGGCGGCATGAATGACGGCTTCCCGAATACGTCTAACTACTTCTTGGTTAAACACACTTGGAATGATATACAGCTTGTTCAATTCCTGCTGCGTGACAACGGAGGCAATCGCTGCGGAAGCAGCTAGCTTCATCTCTTCATTGATCGTGGAGGCTTGGCAGTCCAAGGAGGCCCGGAAAATACCCGGAAAGCAAAGTACATTGTTAATCTGATTCGGAAAATCAGAACGCCCCGTTGCTATGACACCAGCGATATCTTCGATTTCATCCGGATGAATTTCAGGCGTTGGATTCGCCATCACGAACACGATGGGCTTTGCCGCCATCCGTTCCACATCCACTCGCTTCAGCAAACCACCAGCGGACAAGCCGATGAACACGTCTGCCCCTTCGATGACCTCATGAAGGGAACCGGATCGCAGGTTAGGGTTCGTTCTTTCCGCGTACTCCTTCCAATGCGGATTTGCGTACTCGTTCGTACGTACCAACGCGCCTTCCCGGTCAACCCCGATCAGCTCTTTCACACCTGCAGCCAGCAAAATGTTGGAGCAGGCAATGCCCGCTGCCCCAACTCCGCAGACGACAACCTTGGCCTCATTGATCTGCTTACCGACGACTTTCAGCGCGTTAATGAGTCCTGCGTACAAGACAACGGCTGTACCATGCTGGTCATCGTGGAACACGGGGATATCCAGCTCATTGCGGAGCCGCTCCTCGATCTCAAAGCAGCGAGGTGAGGAAATGTCCTCCAGATTAATACCGCCAAAGCCTGGAGCCAAGTGCTTGATGGTTGCGACGATTTCGTCGGTACTCTGCGTGCTCAAGCAAATGGGGAACGCGTCCACTTCAGCAAACTGCTTGAAAAGCATCGCCTTACCTTCCATAACGGGCATCGCCGCGTAGGGTCCGATGTTGCCGAGACCTAGAACGGCACTGCCGTCGGAAACAACAGCGACTGTATTCCGCTTGATCGTCAGCTTGTAGGCGTTATCCTCATTTTCATGGATGGCCATACAAACTCTCGCAACATCCGGCGTGTACACGCGGGACAGATCGTCCCTGTTCTGGATCGGCGATTTGGGCTTCATTTCGATTTTGCCGCCGAGATGAAGCAGAAATGTGCGATCGGAGACATGAACGAGCCGTACGCCAGCGAGATCCTTCATCCTGGCAACAATATTGTCCAGCTGGGCTTGCTCGGATGCCGCTACCGTAATGTCTCGAACCGTCCAATTCGCACCGGTTTGGATGACGTCAATCGCGATTACATCCCCACCATTTTCCGTAATAACTGTGATCAATTGTCCGAAGTGGATTTGCTCTGTCAGCAGCTCCAGACGTAATATAATGCTTTTTCCACCCATCGTATTTTTCATTAGTTTTAACCTTCCTCGTTCACAAGTACATTTTTACCTCTAAGCTTCAAGATTAACGGAATGGAGATCCATAGCACCCCGATAATTAGAAATACGAGCGAGACCGGCTTTTGCAAGAAGATCATGAAATCGCCATTGGAAATGGTCAGCGCTCTTCGCATATTGTTTTCCATCATCGGACCCAGAATAAGACCGAGCACAAGTGGCGCTAAAGGGTAATCATTTTTCGATAGGAAGTAACCCACAAGCCCGCAGCCCATAATGAGCAGCAAATCAAACGTCGAATATTGTACGGCATACACCCCGAATACGGAAAAGACGATAATTAACGGGATTAAGTACTTCGCAGGTGTTTCAATCACTTTGGCAAACACTTTAACAAGCGGCATATTAAGAATTAGCAGCATGAGATTGCCAACGAACATACTTGCAATGACGCCCCATGCCAGTTGAGGGTGATCCTGAAATAACAAAGGACCTGGCTGGACGTTGTACATAATGAAAGCACCCATCAGAATCGCCGTCGTACCAGAGGAAGGGATCCCCAATGTCAAAAGCGGAATCATCGCACCACCGGATGCAGCGTTATTCGCAGCTTCTGGCGAGGCTACTCCCTCGATGGCTCCTTTTCCGAACTTTTCAGGATTTTTGCTAATCTTTTTCTCTACGATATAAGCGAAGAAAGAAGCAAGGATAGCACCCGCACCAGGGAGTAATCCGATGAAAAAGCCAAGCACAGAACCACGTGCAATAGGTGCCGCACTGTCCTTCATATCTTGCTTCGTCGGCAATATACGATTGATTTTGGCAATCTCACCATCGTTTCCTTCGCGTTGAAGAATTGTTTTAAATACCTCTCCAACGGCAAAAGTACCAACTGCAACAGTCAAGAATTCCAAGCCTTGATACAGCTCAGGAATGCCGAATGTGAATCGTTCCACTCCTGACACGTTATCAATACCGATAGTCGCCAGCAGTAGACCGAATGCCGTCATCATGAGGGCCTTCACCATCGATTTACCAGCAAGTCCACTGATCGCAAGTAAGCCTAGTACCATCAGGGAGAAATATTCGGCTGGTCCGAACTTGATCGCTACCGCGGATAAAGGACGCGCCAGAAAAATTAGACCTATTAGTGAAATAATCCCTGCTGCGAAGGATCCGATTGCTGAAATCGCAAGCGCGGCCCCTGCTCTGCCCTGTTTGGCCATTTGATAGCCGTCCAACGTCGTGACGACGGATGACGATTCCCCCGGCGTGTTCAACAGGATCGACGTCGTGGAACCTCCGTACATGGCCCCGTAATACACCCCTGCCAGCAAAATGATTGAACTCGTCGCTGCTTCTTCAGGACCTAAGCCAGCTGTCATCGTTGCAGTAATCGGAATCAAGAGCGCTACACCGCTCATTGGACCGATCCCGGGAAGCACGCCAACCACCGTGCCGATCAATACGCCCAAAAATACAAAAACAACATTATGCCACTGCATCGCAGTGCCTAATCCATGAAACACATAATCCAAAGTACTCATCTTATGCCCCCCCTAACCATGTTGGAAATCCGGGAAGCGAACCATCCAGCAGATTCACATACAAATAATAAACGCCATAAGAGAAGCCGGCAGCAATAAGCAAGGAAACCCATACTCTACCCTTTTGCATCGTTTGGAAACCGATCATCAGGAACAGGAACGTAGAGATCACGAACCCGATATCTTCAAGGAAATAGGCATATAATACCGCGGCGATGAAAATAATGATAAATCGTTTGTAGTCCAAATCTTCTTTACCCTTTTCAGCACGCTGTCTACGGAAAGTCTCATAAATAAGACGAAGACTCATCAAGGACAAGAACGATCCCAAAATCATCGGGAAAATATTGGCCCCTACATTACTGCCATAAGCGCTTGTTGAAATACCTAAGGAACCAATAACAAATGCTAGGCCAATGGCGAAAAATGCGATGCCTGCATAACGATCAAACGTAGTATTCATTTCTCTGCCTCCTACCCTAAGGGCAAGGGAGAAGAGATCTCCTCTTCTCCCTTTTTTCTTTAGGTTTTATTTCTGCATACCGAGCGCTGTCAGCATATCTTTCAGTTGAGTTTCTTGCTGGCCTAAGAAAGCTTTGAAATCGTCCGCTTTCTTGTAGTCCGTTTGCCAGCTGTTCGCTTCCATTTCCTTCTTCCAAGCATCGGACTCTACCATTTTCTTAATGGTAGCTTCCCAATAGCTTTTCGCGTCTGCCGTCATGTCTTTCGGTCCGAAGAAACCGCGCCAAATCAAGAATTCTGCATCAACGCCTTGTTCTTTCATGGTTGGAATGTCTTTCAAGCTGCCACCAAGACGGGATGGTGCTGCAATAGCAAGAATGCGAATTTTCCCAGCTTTCACGTATTGATCCAAGGATGAAGCATCCGTACCAAGCACGTCAGCATTTCCGCCAAGCAATGCAGTTACGGCTTCGCCGCCACCGTCATAGGACACGTATTTCACTTTTTTCGGGTCAATGCCATATTTGAATGCTGGTAGAATCGAAACCAAGTGATCCATCGAACCAGGTGCTGACCCGCCCGCAACCGTAAGCTTTGTAGGATCTGCCTTCATATCATCGAGCAACGATTTCAGATCTTTATATTTCGAGTTTGCTGCTACGGCAACAGCACCGTAATCTTTCGTCAATTGAGCTAGCGGTGTCGTATCATTGTAACCGTATGGCGTGTTGCCTTCTTTTTTCAAATGATTAATGAGGATTGGAGGCGAGCTGACGAAAAGTTTGTAGTTATCTTTGACATCTTTGGTCGCGTATTCCGCCATAAATACAGTACCGCCGCCGCCTGGTTTGTTTTCAACGGAAACGGGTTTATCGATTGCTTTGGTTTCCGTTAATACTTTAGCAATGGTACGAGCTGTCATATCCCAGCCGCCGCCTGCTCCTGATGGAGCGATGATGCTAAGCGCTTTTTCTGGGTAGTTGGATTTAGCAGCTGCTGGAGCTGTTGTCTCTTTGGCTTTATCTGCTGGTACGGATGATGATGTTGCAGCCGGTTTAGCAGTGTTGCTGCCGCAAGCCGCCAAACTTACGGCAAGCATGCTAATCGCTGTTACTTTCCACGAAGCTGAAAAAAGTTGTTTTATCAAATGAAACCCCTCCATAATTGGTTTTAGTTTTTGTTGTATACGCTTTCTTTGAAGCGCTTTCAGAATAACACCTCTACGTGCATATTGGGAAGTTTATGGCGATTAGTTGTAATAACAACCTTTTGACCATTTTGTTCATATTGTTCACGGTTCTGGTTACCCTATAACAGTCAAAATGAGAACGCATTATGATACAATTTAAACAAAAATAGGAGGCTTGCGTGGAACATGAGGCTTCAAACCAAGCTTATCTTAATTATTTGTTCGTTCCTTTCCATCGTTATCATCAGTTTAGGCAGTATATTTTATTACATCATGACAACGGCACTCGAGGATCAGATCGGAACACGCGCCTTAAAGGTCGCTGAAACCGTTGCTGATATGCCTGACATTCGTCAGGCTTTTCAAACATCCGATCCTTCTAAGATCATCCAGCCTGTCGTTGAAAAAATTAGAGATAAAATTGATGCCGAGTACATCGTTGTCGGGAACCGTGAAGGGATTCGCTTCTCACATCCGCTTCCTGAACGAATCGGGAAAGAAATGGTCGGCGGCGACAATGGTCCTGTTCTCGAAGGACAATCGATCATTTCCAAAGCCATCGGCTCTCTCGGCCCTTCACTTCGCGGTAAAGCGCCCATATTTGATGATCAAGGCAAAGTGATCGGCATTGTGTCCGTCGGCTTTCTTACGAAGGATATCAATACGATTACCTATGCCTATCAATCACGTATCGAGCTGATCTCCCTTATCGTCCTTGTCTTTGGCCTGATCGGTTCAATCCTTATCGCTCGTAACGTCCGAAGCTCCATACATGGACTGGAGCCCAAGGAAATCGGCGAGCTGTATACCGAGAAACAGGCTATTCTGCAAACCATCCGCGAGGGGATTATTGCCGTAAATCGAGATGGCATCATCACGATGGTAAACCGTTATGCCTTGCAGCTGCTGCAGCTACCGCTCAGTGCTAAAATCACGGGCCGACACATTGAGGATGTGATTCCGAACACCCGCCTGACCGAGGTGGTACGTACGGGTGAAGCCGAGTTCGACCATGAAATGCTCATCGGTGATCATGATGTCATCGTCAATCGCGTGCCGATTGTGAGCCGGAAACATGGTGTCACTGGCGCCGTTTCAAGCTTTAGAAGCAAATCCGAGCTTTACCGTTTGGCCGAGGAGCTATCCCAGGTGAAACGCTTCGCAGAAGCGCTGCGTGCTCAGACGCACGAGTTCTCTAACAAGCTGTATGTCATTTCCGGACTCATCCAGCTGGAATCCTATCAGGAAGCTGTCGATCTCATCTCCAAGGAATCTGATGTGCACCAGAACTGGGTGCAATTCATCATGACTGAAATCCCTGATCCCATGATCGGGGGACTGTTGATTGGCAAATTCAATCATGCGCAGGAGCTGAAACTAACTTTTGAAATTGACCGCGAAAGCTCATTTCGAGATATTCCAGAGGAAATCGATCGGAATTTGCTTGTCACCATTATCGGTAACTTGATTGACAATGCGATGGAAGCCGTACTGGCAGTCGAAGATCAGACAGCGCCGTATGTAAAATTATTTTTAACCGATCTTGGTGAGGATTTGATTATCGAATGCGAGGACTGCGGTATCGGTATTCCAGACGAATTAGGTAACGCCGTGTTTGAGAAAGGTTTCTCAACCAAAGCAGGCGAGCATAGAGGCATTGGTCTTGCTTTAGTCCAGCACGCTGTACACAAGCTGAACGGGTACATTACTTTCCATAAAAATCCGGAATGCGGCACGGTCTTCACCGTCGCCATACCGAAACATCCCATGTCCACAGAAAGGAGTCCTTATCGTGATCCAGGAACCCCAACAAACTAGCATTGAAGTTTTAATCATCGAAGACGACGTGAAAATCGCTGAAATTAACCGAAGGTTTATTGAAAAAGTAGACGGCTTTCACGTAGTCGGAATCGCTACCGATGATGTTCAGGCCAAGGAGCAGCTAGACATATTACGGCCAAATTTAGTGCTGTTGGATGTCTATTTTCCTGGCTCCAATGGGTTAGACATGCTCTCTTATATCCGTCAACATTTCCGAGAAACCGACGTCATTATGATTACTGCAGCCAAAGAGGTCGAGGCCATACGGGAAGCTGTCCGCAGCGGAGCATTCGATTATATTATGAAACCTCTAATTTTTAACAGATTGCAGGAAACGCTCCTGCGTTATTTGGACTTTCACCGCGAATTGAATCGACTTAACAATAGCGGCTCTATCAATCAAAGCGATGTGGATCGCCTCATTTCGGGAACGGGTAAGAAGGATTCCCGCTCTGAGGTTTCCTACCTTCCCAAAGGCATCGATAAATTAACACTAGTCAAAATCGTTCAGGCGATTTCTGCCGCGGCAGATGGGTTGACCGCAGATCAAATCGCCAAAGAAATTGGCGTCAGTCGTTCGACGGGACGCCGTTATTTGGAGCATTTGGTCTCCTCGGGCGAAGTTTTCGCCGATCTAACTTATGGCGTCGTTGGACGCCCCGAGCGGGTGTATCGTAAAAATGTTACGGATGGCGCCCCCTAGGAGTGAAAGTCGCTAAGAGTTGTTTTTAAAAATAAAAGAAGGCACAAGACCCCTACTAGTGGTTTTGTGCCTTCTTTTTTACCTCACTCCGTCAAATCACGAAGCCAGCTATTTTTCTGCTGAACCGATCGCATTAAATCGACGTTCACGTCCTTATCCTCCGCCATGCTGATGAGTGCGTGAACATCCTTAGGCAAGCATTTGCCCCCATAGCCACGGTTATCCTCATAGACAAACGTATGACTTCGCCCGATTCGAGGGTCCTCGAGCCAAACTTCCCGCAGTTCATTGTAATCAATGCCGTGAGCGCCAGCAATATCATAGAATTCATTGCAGAACGACACTTTCAGAGCGAGGAAGCAATTCTCCATGTACTTCGCCATTTCCGCTGTGCGGGCATCCGTCAGCCGAATCCTGACTTCCGCGTTATACACCTGTTGATACGCACGGATCACGAGGCTAGCATCAGCAGATGCGCCACCCAAGGTGAACCACGTCCGATGACGCAGATCTGAGAAGTGATGATCCACCGTTTCCCCGTAATATTCCGGTTGAAACACAATTCTTTTGCCTGTTCGTTCCTTCATTGCATCCGTGAAGCCAACGGGAATGGTTGAACGAATGACAAGTACGTTAGCCGTCAGCCATAAAATAACTTCTTCCACAATGGACGTATCGCATTGGCCGCTAGGAAGCGAGGGTGTTGGCACACAGATGAATACCAAGTCACATGCATTCACCTCATCTTGGCTGCCCAACTGAAGAGGCGCATCATAAACTACAGCCTTTGGGAATAAGGCATGAATCGCTTTGCCTACATGACCATATCCAACAATTCCTATCTTCATCATTATCCTCGCTCCTCATGTTGACAATCCATTCATTGTCTCTTCCTTATCTGTTAAGCGGCTATTTTATCTTCCTGTATTTGCTCCTGTTCCTGACGCTTCTTCTGAACGGCCAGTAGGAAGAATACTACGAAGTAATATCCCCAGTAACCAACGAATTCTTCCAGGGAAGGATTCTGTGTATACCCCAGAAAAGCTTTAAAGAAAATACCAACTTGGCCGTTAATCAGCGGCTCTTTCCCATAATCACGGAGATATTGTACGCCATCGATGGGATGCTCCGGCATAAAGGCTGTAATATTATAGATTTCACCGATTTGATGTCCTGCTGTATGATATAAACTACCCAAGATCCCCAAATCCTGCATAATACCAATGGCCTGAACGAACAGTCCCGCAGAAATCATCATCAGAAACACGGCGGTTATGCGGAAAAACGTACCCAAACGGATTTTCTTTGTTCCTTTGAAAAAGAGAAGACCCACCACTACCGCTAACAGAAGCCCGAATAGCGCGCCCCAGCTTTCAAGTGCTTTCTGAATGTCGCCTCCCGTAATGGCAGCGAAGAAGAACACCGTTTCCACCCCTTCGCGCACTACAACCAGAAAGGAATGAACAACCATATTAATGGCGCCGCCAATGGTCAGAATATGCGCAACTTTGCTCTGAACCTTGCCTTGCAGCTCACTGCTTTGTTTGCCCATGAACATAATCATATGTGTTAATAGACCCGATGAGATGAGCATAATCCCTATTTTCAAGTAATTCTGACTACCCATACTACCAAATCCGGTTAATAACACCTGGAAAGCCAGGGCTAAGCCGTAACTCACAACTAGAGCCAAAACCACCCCAACCCATACCCATTTATGCCAATGGATCGCATCAATACGAGTTAAATAAGTAAGGATAACACCAACAATAAGAATGGCTTCAAGCGCTTCGCGAAACGTAATGAGAAATGCCTGTAAATCCATGATCTTGCCTCCTTTTCTCTTCCTTACATCTGAACATTGAAAGACACTTGCGCTTATGCAGCACAAGTGTCTCCAACCTAAACGAAATGATTAACGAAGAATAGTGATTTCACCATTTTGGTAGAATACGCCATAACCGAACAACTCAGCTACTGCACGCAATGGAATGAAAGAGCTGCCGTTCTGCAGAAGAACTGGTTGATCCAATTTGATTTTCTCATTCACTTTACCATTCTCAACAACTTGATCGGAGCCAGCTGTGATTTCTGTTTTCTTACCGTCTTTTGTAATAACAACAGTTCTTGTATCTTCAACCCACTCAACTTTAGCGTTAATAGCTTGAGCGATCACACGAACTGGCACTAATGTACGGCCGCTTTCTTGATTGATGAACGGAGCGTTCTCTGCAGTGTAAGCAGCGCCATTTACTTTATATCCTACGTCGCCAACTTTTAAGCTGGATCCATCTTTGTCAACGAGGAACTTTAAGATTTCGAAAATAGACTCTTTCGTAGCGGCAACATCTGATTTATCAACAGCTTCTGTTAATTTCGTAGCCCAAACACTTGCAGCCGCATATTTCTCTTTACCCAAGAAGACTTCTTGGCTAGCAAGGAACATAGTACCTTCAGCAACATATCCACGAGCACCTTGCAGGTCGCCAGCTTCTTGTTTAACCAAAATTTGGTTAAAATATTCCGATACTTTACCGATCATAGTGCGTTGAAGCGCGTCACCGATTTCATCCTTTTTGATTTTGCTTGCATCGCCTGAAGCGAAAGCATTTTTCACGAAGTCGCCATCCGCAGGGCTTCCGCCTTTGAGGTAGGTGTAAACAGGCATGTAAAGGAAGTAGCCTTCTGTGATCGCAGTTGGTTGGTCAGCTGCTGCTTTCAAACCAACGTTTTCAGCGTATGTATACGTAGCAAGTGCGTAATTTTTGATCAATGTTTTGTCAAGAATTTGACGGTGGAAGTTAAAGTCATTCAAGTTGTTGTCTTTGATATCTTTTTGGATCAATTCAATTGTAGTTTTCAAAAGCGCAACCATGTTCAAGCTATACTTCAAATCACGTTTTGCAACATTTGGTTGAAGTGCGCCTTCATAAATTTGAACGACTTTATCGAAAGCAGCTGTTGCTCCAGCAATGTCACCTTTCGTCAAAGCAGGACGAACTTGGTTGCTCATCAGATCACGAAGCGCGAAGTAGAAATACCATTGTAAGCCTTTGTCGATTGCTTCTTCCGCTTGACCAACTTGCAGATCACCTTTAATGGCAGCATCCAAAACAAGCAAGATATTGGTATCAATCTTAGGATCATCTGCTTTGATGTTGACATCCAGACGTTTGACATCCGTTTGGAATTTATCTACGTATAATTGCTTAACATCAGCAAGAACCGTTTTATCTGTAAAAAGTGCTTTAATATCTGTGAAAGATTGCAGTCTAGCAGAGATCGTTTGATCTTCGGTGATTTGGAATTTGCTTTCTGCAAAAGCAACAGATGTAACAGTAACTACACTGGATAAAGCAATTGAAGCACTTAAAACAACAGCTAAAAATTTACGCATGGTAAGTTTCCCCTATTCATCTCAATTTATTAGTTGATCAAAAAGTTAAATCCACTTTCTTTTGCGTGCGAACCATACGGCCCCGCCAAGTAAAACGATAACCCCGCCGATAACAGCAACGCTGACCAATGGATTCGTTTTGTCTGTACGCTGCATAGCTGCATGAGCGGTTGCTTCTTTCGCAGGCTCAGTCTTCACAGCTGCGCTGGCTGTGTCTGTAGCCGTAGCAGGCGCTTCAACTGTTGCCGTAGGCTTAGCAGCTTCCGCAGTCGGAGTTGGACTTGCAGATGAGGATGCAGCTGGCTCAGGTGCCTTCGTTTCCACAGCTGCTGCCGCATCAGGTGCCTTCGTCTCCGTCGGTTTAGCATCCTTCCCTGCAACAGGTTGTTCTGACTTAGGACTAACCTCCGTCTTCACTACTGGCTCCGTTTTTGGCGTCTCTTCCGTCTTAGCGGCAGGTGTCGGCACACTTGTAGCCGCTGGTGCTGTGAAAGCTTTATACGGAAATAATGGCTTTACCTTCCCATAGATAAAATCAACCTTTTCCTTAAATACATCAGGCTGCACAGGCTTCTTCCCTACTCCGAACAATCCTGGATTACCCAGTGCGTCGAGAGCAGCATCAAATGCCTTAGTAATCTCCGCTTTACCTGATCCCATGTAAGGCTCTAAGGTATCATAGGTTGCCTTTGCTTTGGCCAATAGAAGCTTAGCTTCCGCATAATCTTCGAGTCCCTGTAGGGCATACGTGAACCGACGATCCAAGTTCATAACAAGAACGGCCTTAAAATTAGCAATGACTAATTTATTGTCTTTAGCCTTAAAATTTGCATCTAATGTAGTGCCGATTTCTTCCCCAAAGTGCGCTACGAGTTCTGCTCTTCTCTCCTTATAGGCACCTTCAGCAGCTCCCCAATCATTCGCCCCATCACCAATACTGGCTTGCACCAGTTTAAAAGTCTCAGCGACATCTTCGGTATTCGCGTCACCGTAAGAGTAGGCCAGCGCGGAAGTCGGCAGGATTAGTAATGCCGCAAGAACTAAAGTCAATCCGGCTAGTAGCCATCGTTTCATATCTTCACCCCTGCTGTGAATTTGATTCTCATTGTCATTGATAATGATAATCATTGTCCGGAATACTGTCAACCATTATTTTACTCTACTAATAGCTTACCTGCTTAACGAACCCACTCATATAAAATGATGTGCCCATACGCTGGATCAAACAGCGGATCCGATGTAAACTCCGCAATTTTCTTCAGATGCTCCTCCATCGATTTCCCTTGCTGTGCAAAGCCTTGCACGACGTGATCCGTAAGGAAAACTCGACGATCCGAATTGGCACCTGCCAATGATTGAAAATACCCATACGTATAAATGCGCTCGTGTTCATAGTCTGCCTGTAAATACTGAAGGACTCTCGTTTCTTCCCATGTAAATAGGATGAAAGGCTCCTGTAAGCTGCTTAAATAGTCATTCAGCTGATAGACTGCCGGCTCCTCTACCGCCTGCCTTTTCAACAACTGAGAACCATAGATAACTTGTACAGATATGATGCCTATGAGGAAAATGTACACGATCTTCGGAGCTATTTTTAGCAATCGTGACTTATGATCTGATGCCTTCACAGCATCTGCTATTCGTATCATATAAACAAATAAGAAAAGTAAGATTGGCGCAACGACCGGAACGATATGTCGTGGTTTTTCAATATTCTGACCCATTAACGCCCATAGAGTATATAGGGCAGCACAGCCGACCAACCAGAATAGATAGTGCCTGTTCTCATTATTTAGCTCCATAGGAACTGCGACGAATCTCTGCACCCCCCAAGTCAATACAACCATAATTCCGAAACACAAGCCAATGAGCATGGAACCGCCAAATAGGGCTGAGCCGAGTAAATTATGCCCAAAGAGCTGAATGATTCGTTCTCCCATCGGCATCGACGATGCGATCACACCACCGCCCCATTCAGAGAAATGGCCTTCTACGAAAGCTAAGGACAGCTTCCAAAAGCCAGCTACGTTTCCTTCGGAAAGCACCAATCCAGCTACCCAAATCAGCTGAAACAGCCCCGCAGCCAGAATAGATCCTCCTAACCGGAGCCACCTCCGTAAGCCGTGCGCCCCCTGTCGCCAAAGCGAATACCAGAGCGGAACTAAAGCTAAGCCATAAGGAAAGAATGATAGACGTGTCCCCATCAAAAAGCTGAACACAAGCAGCGCTATTCCATGGCGAAGCGCTGAGCTCGGTCGATCCATCACAAAGCGGATACTCCAAAGAAACCACCACAGCAAGGCCATGCCTGCGCATTCCGACATGGGACGCGAAGACATCAGCCAAATGTAGGGGCTGCTTAATACGAGCGCGGGCAGTAAAAGGCTCTTGATGCCGCTGCCCGTCAGTCGATGTGCTAGTAAAAACATAGGAATCGCGGAGCATATAGCCGCTAAGGTATTGAAAACGGATAAAGCCATTGCGGCATTATTTATCCACCGGTTAATAAACCAACCACCCAGAATAAAGTAGGGGTATCCTGGAAAATGAGGCTGCATGGCGAGTAAATCATATCGATGCAGAGCCAGCGTAAAGTCTACCTCGTCCCATGTACGCACATAGGGGCTGACGTATAGTAGACTGAGGCAGCTCACTCCGGCAATAACCGCAGCTGCGAAAAGAACCAACATCACCGTGTTACGTGTCATATGCGCGCTTCATCTCGTTGCATCTGGAGAGTCACTTTGCTTTTTTTCGAGACGGGACGTCTCATTTCTTTGTAAATCGCCGGAAGTACGGAAGACACATACTGTCTGAATTTGATAAAGGATTGGCCTTTGGTCCGAACTTGGTACGAAATCGGAATCTCCTCCAACCGGTAGCCCTGACGAACCAGATTAATTGTGAGCACCTGGGCGTAGTTGTAGTCATGGATAATGACGGCATTTTCCATGGCATCGCGTGAGAATCCGCGCATCCCTGACTGGCCGTCATAAATCCATCTGCGCAGCAGGATCGCCTGCAGCAGCGTAAAGGTATAGTTGCCTAAGCGGCGATGCAGCTTCATCCCTTGAATGTGGCCTTTGAAGCGTGAGCCAAAGGTGTAGTCTGCGCGCCCGATGATAATGGGCGCAAGGACATCCGGGATTTGCTCCGGCGGATACTCATTATCCGCATCGATCATGATGCCAATGTCGGCGCCGAGCAGGCAGCATTGCTTTAGTCCTTCGCGAACCGCAGCGCCGAGCCCTTTATTGTGCGGGAACGACACCATGTGGTCGGCCCCCGCTTCGCGAGCGACTTGGACGGTGCGGTCCTTGGACCCATCGTCGATCACGAGCACTTCCACCTCATACTGAGGGTGGAAATCTCTCGGAACGCGGGCAATGACCCCGCTGATATTCTCTTCTTCATTATGTGCAGGCATGAATACAATGATTTTCTTCTTAGTCATGATGCTTGATCGCCTCCGTTAGAACAGGTCCACGACTATGGCTCGGGAAGGGTGCTCCCAGCAGGTAAGCCAGCGTCGGCGCCATGGATACAAGTGAATGCTTCTCATCAATGCGGTGACCCGCTTCGATGGTGGGACCGTGAAGGAAGAATGGCACGTAACGCTCGCCTTCGTCGAGATGTCCATGTCCGCCAATGCCGTCTGCCTGCCCGTGATCAGCACAGATGATCAGCGTCGTATTCGCCATCATGCCGCGCTCTTCCAGCCAGCCAACGAACTCTTTAATTAATTGATCCGCTTCTGCAATCTTCTGCGTGTAATCGTCATAGAGAACCCCTCGGCTGTGACCCGTTTGGTCAACCCCAATCAATTGGGCAACAAGTAAGTCCGGATTTTGTTCCGTCATAATCTTCTTAGCCCGTTCCATAATGTTACGATCCGCAACATCGTTGTGCATAACGGCCGTCACACTCTCTACATCGTCTCCCATGGAATCGATTAAGTGAGCAATGCCAAGCAAACGCCCTTTTTTCCCCACTTTACGCAGTGAATCAAAAATACTCTCAACCCGAATACCGAGCCTCCAAACCATATTGGAGCGAATGCCGTGCTCGCGTGGATAGGTACCCGTAAACATGGAGGAGAAGCAGACCACCGTACGAGCCGGATACACGGTCTCCATTTGCGCATATTCGGTGCCTTCTGCTCGCAGTTTCTTCATAAAGGGTGCATCAGCTTCCTCAAAACGCTCTTTGCGCATGCCATCTACAACGATGACGATGACCTTGTGGTTCAAAGCCTCTCCGCCGGCTTGTACAGCGCTTGAATCACGTGTATAGGTAGGAATTTCAACCGGCTTCCAGTCGAATAAGTAGCGGTGAAGAATGAAAGCGTAAATCATCAAGCTTCCTGCAAAAAGCAGCCCCGTGCCCACATCAGCAGAAACACCTGCCTCAAACTGACGGTAATAATGAGTCCATACGAACAGCAGCAGCAAAAACTTGGGCATCTGCTCCTGCGCGTTGCCGCTGGTCGAGTCACTGTTCTTCAAGACAAGCTTCCAGAATCGTGTGAAATTCCACCATGTCGTACCAATTCGCAAATGATAGTAAAACGTGCCCCAGAAATAAATCGTAAAAAAGAAAAATAACCCTATTGCCAGCAAATAGAGAGAGAAATCGTTCCGTTCCCATATCAGAAGTGCAGCAATAAGCGGCATCCATAAATAATTGCGTAAAAACAGCGGGAAATCGAAGTAATAATACAGCATAAATAGAGGAAGCGTAACGAGCAGGCCTAAACCAGCCGCCATCCAAAAGCTAGGATCGGACCATACGCCGATATGGTAAAGTAAAAACACACCGACAACGAAGATGGGTGTAAATGGTTTTCCCTCGTTCAACAGGTTCCAGCAGCGAGCTGCAACGATTTCAAAGGATGAAGCTTTTTTCATATTAATCTTCCTTCCGCACTTTGCTATGTGATGGTGACTTGGTTTGACCCGTAACTCGGCTAATCCAGGTTTTCATTTCTCGCCAATGTAAAGGCATCCGCAGTAGGGAGTAGCCGCCTAACGAATAGGCAAAAAGAAATTTGAACGTATGCGACAACAGCGCCGCCCTATACGCATCTTTCCCATCTACACCCAGTAAGACGAGCGAACCGCTCATGGTACTTTCATAGGTGCCGATGCCCCCAGGTGTAATATGAAAGATTTGTCCTGCAATCGTCATACTATTGGCCCATACGAGTGAAATACTCCCCTGTTGCAATCCAATTATTTGGACAACAGCCAAGATAACACCCGCTTCCAACACCCAACTTAGCGTAATGAAGCCCAGGATGACGAGCCCTTTGCCCGAAAGCATTTTCAGCTGGAAATAGGATGAGTGTTTGACGACAAATGGGATTCTTCGAATCACAGGCAAATAATGAGCGGTCGCGAGAAACACGATGCCGCAAGCCAGCAGAGTCACCCAAATCCATGAAGATGGCAAACCCATGCGGACAATGCCGATGCCCCCAATACCTGCAAGCACCAGCATATCGAGCAGACGCATAACCGCTACGGAATGAAGTGCGTCCTCCCATGACTTCCCGCCATACTTCATGAATAAGCCAGTACGAACACCATCTCCCACCTTGACCGGCAACACATGGTTCACGAGCAAGCTGTAGCTAATGGCATGAAAATAGACCGCGAATTTCACATCTTGTCCCGCATAGATTCGCCAGCCTGCCGTTTTGAGAAGAAAGGAAGTCAGGTAGACGATAATCATGAAAATCAGCCACTTCGGTTGATGGAAAAGCAGCCCTACATCGCGGAGCCATTCCTTCGAATCAAACCATTGCCATGTTAAAACAATCGAACAAACGACCAGAAGGATCGCTATCAAACGAACAATTTGTTTCTTTTTTAACATATCTGTTGTGCCCTCTTTGGGTTAAATCAAGCTTATTTTGAGAATGAGAATCATGGTCAGTATAGGGGGTTTATACCGTTACGTCAATCTTAGATTTACAGGAGTAGTGGAGTGGTACTCAGTCGTCATGCTTTAGGATGGATGAAGCTGCTGTTTGGGTTGGAACTGGACGCAGAAAGATGCTTGCGATTCGAAATAAAAAATCCAACGTCCATGGAGGTTCTAATTCATGAATTGTTTTTACCTATAAAGTAAAAAAATGGTTGGACTTAATCTTTCTTTATTGAATTCGACAAAAGACCATATTTATCGCTATATACAGGTAATTTTTCACTACTCTATAATGGTTAAATAGTAGCGGATTAAATGGGTACAGAGGTACAGTTGAAGACCAAATCGAAAAGGGCAAATCATCGGAAACGATGAGACGCAAAGCCATGGCCTAACGCATTCCAAATGGAATGCTACGGTTGACAGGTTGCCGAGTATCAAAGGGATGATCCTTTTATTCGGGATGATCCTTTTTTCTATTGTAGGAGAACATAGGGAGGCATTCATGCAACATTCGCTAATGGATCGTTACCATTTCGCTCTCGGCCTGTTTTCGTTCATCATTATGCTGCTTGCCATCATTTTCGCAATCCGTTTTATCAACTCTCTCTCTGCGGAGCGACGATTGGCTGAGCAGATTTCTCTCAAAGCTTCTATTTTAGAATCAACGATTGATTGCATCTTCATGTTTAAATCTCAGGGCTGGATCATAGAATTCAATCCTGCGGCAGAATCCATATTCGGATATACGCGCAAAGAAGCGCTTAAGCTTACGCTATTCAATCTCCTCTTTCCTTTCGATCAAGATGGACGAGATGCTGCTAACCTATATCACCTGTTAAGCCAGCAGGCTGATTCCATTATTGGCAGACGTATGGAAATCATGGCCTACCGCTCGAACAGAAGCAAATTTCCGGCAGAACTTATCATAACGGATATGGTTTATAGGGGGAAAACGATTTATACCGCCTATCTGAGGGACTTAACCGAGAAAAGGAAATCGGAAGAACTCATACATCAGTTAGCTTACTTCGATCATTTGACCGGATTGCCTAATCGCAATCAATTCAATGAACTTTTCCAACGTGCTTTACATCGCGCACAGCAACATCATGAGACCGTAGGCGTTATGTTTCTGGATATTTATCGTTTCAAATGGATCAATGATTCCTTCGGTCATCAGGTTGGCGATCAGATTTTGCAGCAATTTTCCGCTATCATTTCGAGTCATTTGCCTGATAATAGCTCGGCTTTCCGACTGAGCGGGGATGAATTTGTCATCCTGATGCCTCTTGGGAATGGAGATACGATTACGAAACAGGCTAAGAACATCATCACGTTGTTGGAAAAACCTTTGCGTATTGATGGAAAAGATATTTATGTGTCTACGAATATTGGCATTTCGATATATCCCTATGATGGAGAGTTGCCAGCGCTTTTACTCAAACATGCAGATCAAGCCATGTATGCAGCCAAGGAGCAAGGGCGAAACAATTACTATTTGTTCAATCAAGATATGAAAACGAAATATGCCCAACGCATTGTATTTGAACAATATTTGCGAGAATCGATAGAAAATAATGAACTCTCCCTTGTGTATCAGCCCATATTTGATATCCAAACGGGTGATCTTAGAGGGATCGAAGCGTTACTCCGCTGGGAGAGTAAACAGTTAGGAAACATACCGCCTGAGGTGTTTATCCCCATAGCCGAAGAATCCCATCAAATCGAAGCCATCGGCGAATGGGTAATGCGAACGGCCACCAAACAGATGAAAAAATGGCATGATACGGGGCTGCAAGGCGTGACTATTTCTGTTAATGTATCCCCTGTTCAATTTCATCAAGAAACATTTGTCCAGTCGTTGATTGACATTTTACATGAAAATGACCTTGAGCCGCAGTACGTGGAACTCGAAATTACAGAGAGCATGGAAATGAATCGGTTCTGCATGATTGAGAAGCTGCATGCTTTGCATCATCAGGGATTCCGAATCGCGATTGATGATTTCGGGACAGGATACTCGTCCATCAATTATTTGCATAAATTCCCCATTCGTACACTGAAAATCGATAAAACCTTCGTCCAAAGCCTGTCTAACTCGCCATCGAATAATTCCTTCCTAATTGCTATTATTGCTGTGGCACGCAGTTTGCAGCTAGACATTATTGCAGAGGGAGTAGAAACGAGAGCACAATTTGATTTTCTTAAAAGCCATGGATGTGATCAGGTACAGGGTTACTTATTGGCTGCCCCTTTATCTGCCGATCAGTTTGAACGTAATTATGTGATCCGATTGCGTGCTGCCGGCAGTTAGTGATTCCCGGATAGATTCCCATTGGCTTTCCGATCATCCAATCGTCCTTTCAGGCATACAACAATGGGTTGTATGCTTTTTCCCCATTCAGGGCACGCTAAGCCACATGGTAATGTAAGGGAATTGGGGGGATTGGCATGATCGAACAAATCCGTGCTGAGTTGAACAATCCAGCTGACCTTTTCTATGACACCCTAGACAATGGCTATATGCAAATGGAAGTCATCTACTTCCCTTCTCTCTGCGATCTAGCTTTAATCAAGAATGGCTTAACGGTTCCTTACTCCTATTGCTTCAATCCGGAAGAATTCGATCGCATGCTTCACACCAACCCCGCCTTCGGAAAAGCCGATCAATCTATGCATTGGTCCAGTTTGTTGCTTAAAGGCACCGTCCTCTTACAAATAGAAGATCAAGTATACCGATACGACGTCCAAAGGAAATTTCAAGACAAACCCGATGAAGTTCAGGTAGAGGTAGCGATACAGGGGCCTCAAACAGCCCTTACCGAAGATCTGGATTTAAACATAAGCCTCATTCGCGTGCGCTATAACGCGCCTTCCCTTTGCGTTGAAAATCATATGATTGGCCAAATTTCGAACACACGAGTTTCCGTTCTTTATGACAAGAATCTTGTCAATGAAGATGTACTTGGACTATTAAACGAGCGGATTTCCAACATACAAATAAAAATCCTCCAAGCTTCTGGTCAGCTATTGCAGTCGCTATCAGGATGGAGGCATCGTTTTTTTCCCATCATCCTCCAAACAGAGAGGCCGGACCGGATCGCAGCCATGCTTGAAAGGGGAAAAGTCACCCTGCTTCAGGATGGAAGTCGCTTCGGGCTCGTGCTGCCCGTTCGGTTATTCGATTTCCTACACGCAATGGACGATGATTATGAATCGTATTGGATGAGCAAATGTCTCTTGATTCTGAGATATTTAGCCATGTTTTTAACCATTACACTACCTGCTCTTTATATTGCGATTGTCTCTTATAATCCTGAAGTGCTTCGCGTTCAATTGACACTTTCGATCGCAGGAAGCCGTGTCGTCGTTCCCTATCCGTCCTTTATCGAAGTCTTCATCATGTTATTCATGATTGAAGCCTTGAACGAGGCAAGTCTAAGGCTGCCACGCTATATTGGCTCGACGGCAACAACGGTTGGGGGCCTAATCCTGGGTCAAGCGATCCAACAAGCTGGATTAGTCAGCAGCATTATGATTATCGTGACCTCCGTTGTTGCGATTTCCAATTTCGTTATCCCGAATAACGGCTTCGGCTACTCGGTTCGCTTCGCTAAGTACATCTTTGTGATAGCTGCCATTTTCTTTGGGTTGCTTGGTGTCGTCGTTCTAGGCTTCATCTTAATTAGCTATTGGTGCAGTCTTAGAAGCTTTGGTCAACCCTATTTGGCTTTATACATCCCCAAACTTGAAGCGAAAGCACACCACAACTTTAAAAAGGGGGCCAAATAATCATGTCGCGATATACCTACTATCATGTGCTCTATGTCGGCATGATTAATATCATGATGTTTGTCCCCTCTTTGCTGATCCGAGATCGGTTTAATGGAGCCGTCTCGGGCATGCTTGTTGCGATGGTTATTGGCACCATCCTCTCGCTCGGAACCATGGCTTGCTTTGAGCGGTTTCCAGGACTCGGCTTCCCAGAGATATGTGATCGTTATACACCCCGATGGTTCACCCAAACCAACATCTTATTTGCTGCGCTATGCCTTTGGTTACCAGCTGGCATTATCGTTATTTACGCTTACTCCGAGACGGTCCGTATGTTCTTTTACCCAGACATCAACCCCTATCTGAATCTGTTTCTCATGGCAACCGCGGCAGTATGGGCATGCAGTCGATCTACCCGTTCTGTCCAATTCATTCATGAAATCATGGTGATCCTCAGCTCTCCCTTGCTCATTTTGTTTATCATGAAAGCCATTTTCAATGAAAATATTAACTGGGATGCCATTCGTTACGTGGCTGGCTATGTCAATAAGCCTCCGTCTTTCATTACGGTCGCTGCCTCTACCTTTTTATTCTCTGGCTATCTCAGCCTCCTTATTTTCAATCGGCTGTATACGGTTGGTTTTAAATTTCATTTTCGCTGGATTGTCCCGTTATTCGGTATATTATTCTTAACGATTACTTTTTTTGTACCTATTGGTTTTCATGGTACGGTTGGGGTTGAAGATTACGTTTACCTATGGAGTATGACAGCTGATTCCATGATGACGGAATATGGATTTATTAACCGCGTTTTGTTCGTCTTTCTGCTCCTCTTCACAGGGTTATCGCTTTTGTTCGTCATGAATACATGGCACACGACGATCATGCTGCTCCGGTACTCGATTAATGGCTCGGTCGCTGTTGAAGAAGACCCGGTCCCAGGGATTAACTTATGGCTAGGGTTAGCCCTCGGTGCCCTTTCCTTCCTATTCATGCGATTCGTCAATTTGGATCGAAGTCAGCTATTCTCCGAAATCTGGTTAGTGCTTCGATTCTTTGTGGAAATTTATTTCCTATTCCTCATGCTCTATTTCGTATGGAAGCAAAAAAAGGAACATGTAAACTTATGAAACGATTTCTCACATGTCTACTTGTCTTCATCTGCTGTGCTTTAGTTGGAGGATGCAGCTTTAAAGACATTGACAAGCGATTCTTCGTCGTCGCCATGGGGATAGACTGGACAGGGAAGGAAGATAAACCGTATCTCGTCACACTGCGGCTTGCCATCCCCGCCTCCAAGTTGGGAGAAGGATTGGCACAAAGCCAGATCGAATACCAAGAAGCCAAGAGCATCGCGGAAGCAGTTAGAAATCTCAAAGCACATGTTGATAAAGAGCTTGATTTCGGGCATTGCCGGGTGTTCTTATTTGGGGATCGCTTAGCGAAGGAGTCTCTGGAAGAACCTTTGAATTGGCTTACGCGAAGGCGCGACATTCAATTGATCTCTTATATGGCCGTAGCAGAACCGAATGCGCGTAAAGTACTTGAGGCAAACCCAACAACAGAGAGACTAGCTGGAAACTCCTTTTTCCTCACCTTCGGTAAAGAAGGAACAGTTTCTCCCTATACGGTGACCGAGCTATTGTTTGACACATTCCGGCGTTTCAAAGAAAAAGGGTTAGATCCCTATTTTCCAATTATTAGCTTTGATGGTGATTCTTACGTCGTTGAGCATCTTGCTTTACTTAATAAAACCAATCAGTGTGTCGTCCTCAACCCGCAGGAGACTCAGCTTTATAATTTGAGTGCGAATAAGTTCAGCAAGTCGGGGATTGCTATCACATATAATGGGGAGCCGCTGGCCTTTTATGTTGCGCGAGTCTCGCGGCATATCTCCGTGACCAAAGAAGAAATACCCGTCGTGAAGCTGAAACTCAATCTTACAGGTTTGATTGAACAAGGCGCATTGGGTTTGAACATTCACGAAGTGCAGCCGCTGCTTGAACAGCAAGTAAACGAGTCCCTTAAGAATCTCCTATACAAAATCAGGGATGCCAAGGTTGATCCGTATGGCTTTGGACTTCATTATTTGGGCCAGCATTTTGGCAAAGAAAAGGACTGGGCGCATTGGCAATCCGTTTACCCGGAGATTAGGTTCGACGTGGAAACGCACGTTAAAATCGAGAGTACAGGATTGGTACATTGAAACTAAGCTCCCCTCTGAGCACGGCAAAAAAGCTTAGCTCCTCAACATACTAGTTGATGGAGTTAAGCTTTTCTCTTGATTAATGCCCTTACATATATTTGATCAAAATGCTTTCCACATGCTCCAAATGCTCGCGCATCGCCCCAGAAGCCAGCACCGGATCGCCGCTGAGGATCGCTTCATAAATCACTTTATGCTCCTTCAAAAGCTGGACAGCCACTTCCTGATTCGCATATAGCTCCGCCCGGCGAATGTCACGAATCATCATTTCCATCGCGTTGCGGATGGAGTCACACGTCTGCACCATAATTGCGTTATGCGTTGCTTGCACGAGCAGCTCGTGAAAGGCAAGATCCGTTCGTTCACCCTCAGCATCATCGTTGATCGAATTCTCCATATCCTGCATAATGAGCTTCAGCTGCGCTAGGTCCTCGGGCGTTCTCTTCCGTGCTGCAATGGCTGCAATCGAAATCTCGAGGGATTGTCTCACTTCCATAAGCTCCAGAAGCGTCGTCCGATTCATGCGAAGTGAAGACCATTCTGGCAAAGAAACCTCCGCTGGCACCTGCCGGATGACACGGCACGCACCGCCTTGGCGAATCTCGATAAGGCCCATCGCCTTCAAGGCGCTGAGGGCTTCCCGCATCGTGGAACGTCCGACGCCGAAGCGCTCGGACAGTTCTTTGGTGGAAGGAAGCTTATCCCCCATTTTCAATTGTCCCTGCATAATCATCTCTTTAATCTGCTGTGCGATCTCATCATAGTGATTCTGTTTCTGCAGCTTAGTAACTTCCATAAGGGTACCTCTTCTATCCGATAAGTAGCACGTGCACAATCCCTGGACCATGAACACCAATCGTCAAATCGTTCTCAATGTCCGCCGAACGGCTTGGACCCGAGATGAAGTGGATACCGGCCGGCAGGTCTTTCCTTGCTATCTGATCGAGTGGGGCGAGTATTTCGCCTAGTCTCGTTTTCAATCGTTCAATCGGCAGCAGGACGATCAATGCCGTGGGAAGCAAGCTGACCGATCGGCCTTTTTCTTTCGATGATAACACAGTTAGCGATCCAGTGTAAGCCGCAGCATGGTCAGCAAGGACAATGCCCAGATCGGCATTCGCTGCGCTGGCCTTCCAGTTGGTGTCCTCATCGGTGTTCCAAATCGCGAAGTCGACGTCTGGCAGGGCATCGGCTAGTTCAAGCGCATGAAGCTCAGCTTGATCCTGGTGGATAACACGTTTGACGCTTAGCGTGTTGACGAGTTCTTGGATGGTTGCCTTCGCCGCCTCCATCGAAGGGACCTTAACCACGTGCCCGCCTGCGGCATGGAAGTTGGCTGTGAAGTTCTCTACGCGTTCCTCTGGTGACCAGTTGAACGCTTTCCAGCTATCCGAAGCCCCTTGGTAAGGATGCCCAGGCTTTTCCGTTACCCGTGCACGCCCCAGCTTCTGTGCGATGCCTTGGATGAAACGTTCTTGCTCAGCCAGGGATTGCTGATCCAGCTTATCTAACTTCGCCTGCCAATCGGGCGTTATGTCTCGTTTACCCATGATGATGTCCTCCCTTTTTCCCCCGTGCGGCTAGTGCGTCAGCCATCCTTGCTTGAATAGCAGGATCAGCCTCCGTAAGCCCATGACGAATTTCTTGCTCGAGTGTTTTCCAGCCGTCACGGAAGGATGCCTTCGGCAAGCTTGGCGCGACACGGTAGGTGTTCCAACCCTTGAGCGGCCCTACTTTCAGGCGGATGCCGCCGTCACGAACGACCAGCTTTTGGCCGATTCTGCCCAGCTTGAGCACGGCGTTGAAACGCTTCGCGTTCCCCATCACCGCAGCAAAACCTTTCATCCCCACAGCCTCGATCTTATCGCCATGGCCGCCTTCGACCTTGCGCCTGCGCAGCGATACGAGCATGTCGTGCAGCGGAATCTTCACTGGGCATGCCTCATAGCAGGCACCGCAAAGACTTGATGCGTTGGCGATGTCGTCCCATTCCGCCACGTTTTTCTTGAGCGCAGGCGTGAGCACCGCGCCAATCGGGCCGCTGTACGTGCCGCCGTAGGCATGGCCGCCGATATGGCGGTACACCGGGCAAGCGTTCAGACACGCGCCGCAGCGGATGCAGTTGAGCAGCTCCTGGAACTCAGGATCTCCGAGCTGCTGGGAGCGCCCGTTGTCCACGATGATGATGTGCATCTCTTCCGGACCATCAGCATCTACGTCTCTGCGCGGACCTGTGATGCCGGACATATACACAGTCAGCTTCTGACCTGTTGCTGAACGTGGGAGCAGCGTCGCCATAACCTCGAGGTCAGCCCACGTAGGGATAATCCGCTCCATCCCCATGAGGGTGATTTGCGTTTTGGGCACCGTCGTAACCATGCGGGCGTTGCCTTCATTTTCGAACAAGACCATCGATCCGCTCTCTGCAATGGCAAAATTACAGCCCGTCATCCCAATATCCGCTTCTAGGAATTTCTCTCTTAATTTCTTCCGAACATAGCCAGCCAGAATCGTGGTATCCGGGGCCAAAGTCTCCCCTGCATCCTTCGATAATAGTTCGGCGATTTGATATCTATTTTTATGAATAGCTGGAATGATGATGTGCGAGGGCGTTTCATCGGCTAGCTGAATGATATACTCACCTAGATCCGTCTCAATCGCTTCAACACCAATGGAGGCAAGCGCCTTGTTCAAATGCAGCTCCTCCGTCACCATCGACTTGGATTTGACGACCGTTTTGGCTGACTTCGCGGCCGCGATCTGGAGTGAAATCTGCACTGCCTCGACGTCCGTATCCGCAAAATGCACATGAACCCCATTCGCTCTCGCATTGTTCGCAAACGTCGTTAAATAATAATCCAGATGCGCGATCGTATGCAGCCGAATCTGTCTGCCGCGCTCGCGCCAATCGTCCCAATTGCCGTGTTCTGCCGCCGCTTTCATTTTGCCGCCGCGCAGCCGCTCTGTCGTAAACTTCACCGCTTTGCGCAGAAACTCATCATTGAGCGCGAGATCTGCCCGTTCCTTAACTGTTGTTGCTTTCCCATCATTCGCGTGACTCATGCGCGCTTCACCCCTTCATACAGCAGCTCAGCTAAATGCATTACTCTCACTGGCTCATTCCGATAGCGCAAATTCCCCGCAATATTCATCAAGCAGGCCATATCCAGACCGACCAATACCTCGGCTTCGGTTTCCTTCACATGATCTACCTTCTCCTGCACCATCGCGCCAGAAATATCGGCCATTTTCACAGCGAACGTACCGCCAAATCCACAGCAATCATCGGCAAAAGGCAACGGCACGAGCTCCATTTCTTTTACGCTTTGCAAGAGGGCAAGCGGCTCTGCCTTGACGCCGAGCAGCCTGCTTCCATGGCAGGACGGATGATACGTGACTTTATGTGGAAACACAGCACCTAAGTCAGTGATGTTTAGGACACTCACGAGGAACTGCGTGAATTCATACGTTTTGTTCTGGAGCTGTGTCGCTTTCTCCAACCACTCCGGCTCATCCTTAAACAAATTTCCATAGTGATGAATCATATACGTGCAAGAGCCCGAAGGCGAAATCACAAAATCACTATCTTCAAAAGCAGTAAGAATCGTCTTCGCTGTTGCTCGCGCCTCGTCCCAGTAGCCACTGTTATAAGCCGGCTGACCGCAGCAAGTTTGCACAGTTGGCAATTCCAACATGATGCCGTAGTGCCCCAGCAAACGCGCAATCGCTTCGCCCACCTTAGGATATAGTGCATCGCTTAGACATGTAATAAATAAGGAAACCTTCATGAGAAGCCCCACTTTCTTTCATTAACTTATCAGGTTGTCAGACAAGTTGAGTTTAACATAAAACCCCTTAGTTTGAGAAGGGGTTTGTGGGGGAAATTTTATTCATATACCTAACCAAGTAGCACCATGATACTGAACTGACCGAAGGCCGAGAGCGTCCAGGGACACCTTATGCGCTACGAACACCAATTTTTTCATGAAAGGGAACGTCAGTGTGCTAATATGCCTGAAAGTGACGTTTTTATGCACGATGCGGAACCTCAGTTCGCTATTGCTGATTTGCGTGCGATAATACCACCTAAAATAGCAAAATAGTGCCCTCTCGTTCCGTTTAGACGCCAAAATACCCGAAAATTGCAAAATAGTGGAACGTCGTTCCGTTTCTCGCGATTCTCTTAGTGAAATCCTAATTTCACGCGGAACTCAAAGCCCCCGCATCGTCTTGCCGACGAAGGCTCTATTCCTGTATACTTTGGCTGTATTGCGCCCAAGATCCCACGCTTTGGAGAGGAAGTGACCCTGATGTCTTATGTGCAAAATATTGGCTTGAACGCGATTCCGCTCTATTTTGCCTATCAGCGAAAAACCATCGGAACCGAACATTATCAGGGTACGTTCCACGCTCATCAAGGCATTGAAATCCTGATCGTTCATGAGGGACATGGCACACTCATTGTGGATCAGAAGAGCTATGAAGTCACCTCTGGTATGCTGTGTGTGTTTCAGCCTTATCAGCTGCACCATATTCAGATGGACTCGGAAAAGCCATTCGTGCGCTCCATTGTTCATTATGAGCCATCTCTTTACGAAGCCTACTTCGAACATTGGCCGAGATTATTGGCCTTTTTTAAGCATATTCATACAAGCAAACTGCAAGATCCTTGTCTTTACGGACTTGGTGAGACGAGCCAGTTTCTTACACTTTTTAATAGCCTTGCGGATAAACTGCCTACCTTGAGCAAACAAGAAGAGTTGGAAGAGTACTCACTCTTCCTAGTCGCTTTCTTTCGCAGCTTCATGCCCCTGTGGGAGCAAAGAGAAGGTCAGATCCGCTCAGGCACAACGCGCAAAACCCATCAGGCCGAACGCATTCTCGGCTGGTTGGAGGAGCATTATACCGAACCGCTTCGTTTGGAGCTGATGTCGGCTGATCTGCACCTATCTCCATACCACTTGTCACATCTGTTTACAGAGTGTACCGGCACCAGCATTTCTGACTATGTAACTGCTAGAAGGCTTCAGCAAGCTGTGAAACTACTGACGTCGACGGATCAGCCAGTGGCTCATATTGGTGAAGCGATCGGTGTGACGAACTGTTCTTACTTTTGCAAAATGTTCAAAAGCCAAATTGGCGTGACGCCGCATCAATACCGCAAGCAATGGCAACAGCAGCAGCTTAGCCCCAGCCTTATTCGGAAGCCGTGATGATCATCGCATCGCGCTGCGCAATCAGGCACAGCTCTGCTGCTTTGAAGGTATGCTCCTGCGTCATCGCTTCTTCCGTACGGTTCAAGCAATCTAAGATCAGTTGTCCAAAGTAAGGGAAACCGACTTGGCCAGTGACCGCAAAATGCTGCTCTCCATCTTTGTTCACAAGGTACACATGATTACTCGTCTGATCTCTGGCGATATCGACATATTTCCGCAGCTCAATGTACCCTTCGCTCCCCAGAATCGTCATGCGGCCATCGCCCCATGTACTTAAACCATCTGGTGTCATCCAGTCCACCCGGAAATAACCTGTTGCACCATTGTCCCCGACCAAGGTAGCATCTCCAAAATCCTCAAAATTCGGATACTGTGGGTAATTGTAGTTCGCTATTTTGCTGTGCACTACCTTCGCATCCTTCGCTCCCGTAAAATACAGGAACTGCTCGATCTGATGGCTCCCAATGTCGCACAAAATACCGCCGAATTTCTCCTTCTCAAAAAACCAATCCGGTCTGCTTTTCAAGTTCATGCGATGCGGCCCTAATCCAATGACTTGATGGACGCGGCCGATCGCGCCTTGCTCAATTAATTGTCCCGCGTAGATTGCACTTTCAACATGCAGACGCTCGCTATAATACACAGCATATTTCTGGCCTGTCTCCGCCACCTTGGCACGAGCTGCTTCCAACTGCTCCAGCGTCGTAAACGGTGCTTTGTCCGTGAAATAATCTTTGCCGCTATCCATCACGCGCAGTCCAAGTGGTCCGCGGTCGCACGGAATCGCTGCAGCTGCAACTAGCTTTACTTCTACGTCCTGCAGAATCTCTTCAAGCGAGCTTGCTGCCCGAACTCCAGGATATATGCTCAGGAATTTATCTACTTTTGCCGGATCCGGATCATACACCCATTTCAATTCCCCGCCTGCTTCCCGCAGACCATTGCACATCCCATAAATATGCCCGTGATCCAGCGCTGCCGCCGCAAAAACAAACTCACCTGCCTGACAAACCGTGTTAAAGCTTCCTTGTGGTGCGTAAGTCATGCCATCGCTCTTTTGCATCTTTACCAGTCTCCTGTCTGTTGTCTCTTGTTTTAGTTAAACGTACTTCCCGTTGTAATCGTCTGTGGCGCGAAATTTTCAATCGACGTGTTCTTCTCGTAAAAATGGGTCGCATTCGCCTGCACGCCGCTTCTCGTATAGAACGCATCCTCCGCGTCTAGTGGGAACTTCACAAGCTCGCCAGTGCTCGCTGATTTGTAAATCCCCGTGATGAGCTCCAAGGTTTGACGACCGCTAATCCCATCGATCAGAACGGGAGCGCCGGTTTCAATCGCAGTTAACACATTGTCAATTTGGCCGACATGCCCTTCATAGATGACTTCCGGTAAGCTGCTATACAAAGCTTGCAGCTCTTCCTCCAACGCCGTGTTTGGCTCAGGGAAACCGTTCGACGTCGAGTTCGACGCCTTTACCTTCCATGGGGCCGATACGCGCGCTTTGGCGCCTTGGAAAATCAACTGCTGCTCTTCACCATGGTGAACGACTGAGCTGGTGATTTGCCCTAAGGAACCATCCGCATAGCGCAGCATGCCGATGGAGAGGTCCTCGACCTCAGCGTTATCATGAGACACATTGCTCATGAACGCTTGCACTTCCGTCGGGCTGCCCATCATCCACAGCAGCGCATCGATATGATGCACCGCATGGTTCAGCGTTGGGCCGCCGCCTTCCTTCTCCCACGTGCCACGCCACCATAGATCATAGTAGCAGTGGCCGCGCCACCAGAAGGAGTCGACTTGCACGTGGACGATTTTGCCCATGAGGCCGCTTTCCAGCACGGCTTTCATTTTCATCATCGGCGTCTTGAAACGGTTCTGCGCGACAACCGAGAGAAGCTTGCCCGTCCGCTGCGCAGCCGCATTCATCAAGTCGCATTCTTCCAGGGAAGAAGCCATCGGCTTCTCGACCATGACATGCGAGCCTGCCTCTAGAAACTCCACCGTTAGGGAAGCATGCGTATACGGCGGTGTACAGATGGAAACAAGATCAATGTCCGCGTCCAGCAGTTCTTTATAATCCTTCACAGCTCTCGCATCTTTCAGCTGAAAATGATCAATTCGCTCCTGTGCTTTATCCTTATAAATATCACTAATCGCCACGATGGTACAACGCTCTGGAAATTGTAAATACGCTTCAATATGCGCCTTCGAAATGGCGCCAGCTCCGATAATGGCTACCTTCAACATTCGCTTCATCTCCTTGCTATTTATTGCTTTCAGCATATCAAGAATGCGGTTACAAAAGTGACACTATCTTGTGCAAAAATACCGTTACTTTGCGGTTATTGGTAGCATCCTTCTACCCAATATTGGATAAATTCAGTGTATTCATCGTGTTGAGGCGGAAAAGGAGCATGCCATTGGAGTTATCTAATCGCGAAGCCTGATTTACATTCACAGATCCCGTGATCGAAGCCGCATTTTGCGTAGACTGGGAAGTCGGGACAGCATGTTTTCGAAAGTTAAGGAACGTCAGTGCGCTATTTCCATGAAAATAGCCATTTGTGGCGCGAAAGGGAACGTTAGTGCACTATTACGTCCATTTTCATGTGATTACGCATGTTTTCGCCGAAATAGCGGATCCTCGTTCCCTCAAAGTTTCCAAACAGCCTCATTTCCCAAAATTAGAGCACCCTCGTTCCATTCCAATTAGGCATCTTTCCAATCTCGTCCCTCAGATGATCCATGCAGCTCTGAAATGAAAAAAAGCCAGCTCGCATGAGCTGACTTTGAATCCGTACTTAGCAACTATCTATTAGAGATATACCTTAAGGATATACCTTAAGGATCTATCTTACGAATCCATCAGTCCATATTTGATTTTGATCCGCTCCAATTTCTCGATCATCGGACCCGAGATCACGAAGAGGAAGAACACCCTCGCAATCGTATGAACTCAATCAAACCAGAAGCCAGAGATGTAAGTCGCAAGCAAGGCTTCCCAAGAAAAGCTCGGTGTCACCAGCAGTGAGCCTAAATTAATAATGCCGCCACGAAGCCGATGAGGCCAAAACAAAACATCTGCCACGGCGTCCACGGTCCTTGACCAAAGAAGAAATTGGACACGAACCCTGCGGTCGCGCCAACGAGAAAACCACGCCTCTGCCCCTGTGGCTTGCGATTTTCAAAGACCATCACGAACGGAATCATCGTATATAACACGATCATCAGACTAATAAAATAATACTTGCGGTCATCCAGCACAAAAACCCCGAGCAACAAAAAAGGCAACCCCACCAAGACCCTAAGTCCCGTGGGATTACCTTCACGTTTTACCCGTGCAATCCGTAAATTAATATCTACAAATGCCACGCGTAATGATAACTAGCAAAATGAAAAGTACAAGGATACTAGCGGCCGAATTGTTTTTCGGCGGACAAGCAACAGCTTGCGTGTGGACTGGTTTCGGGTAGATAAATTCGGTATGTTGGTAGGATGCGTGCAGGTGGATATCATTGTGTGCAGGTTGTTGCATGATCGGCGCAGGAGCTGGCATCGGAGTCGGCATCGGCATTGGCATTGGCATTGGCATCGGGGTTGGCATTGGCATTGGTTGCATTGGGTAATTCGGAACTTTAACATATTCCATGAGAGAGCACCTCCTTCATATTTTCCCTAAAGGGACTTTCACAAGCTTACGGTTTAACTTGAAGGTTATTGTTGAAGTTGGGTGAATAGCTTACAACATCAGTCTATGGGGAACCACCTACGTTGCACACGGTAAACACCCAGATTACAAATAAAATGGTTGGGTGTCATGGGCGAACGAGCATATGTGCTGCACAAAACTCTGATCAGGCTTGGTCCCAATGCCCATAGCTGTAGTGTTGTTTTTCATCGCTACACGGTTAGCTTTCGCGTCTCCATACAAAAAAAGGACTGCCCCCACATCAGTGGGAGCAGTCCTTCATTTCTTACACATATGGGTTATTCTCACGTTCGAAGCCGATCGTCGTTTTGGCGCCATGCCCCGAATAGACGATAACATCGTCATCCAGCAGGAACAGTTTATCCTGAATGGAATCCAGCAGGGTATTGTTATCGCCACCTAGCAGATCCGTACGACCTACGGATAGTTTAAACAACACATCCCCGCTGAACAGGTGTTTGTCATACAAGAAGCTTACGCTGCCTGGCGAATGACCAGGGGTATGGAACACCTTGAGCTGGATACCCAGAAACTCAAGGGTTTGCCCCTCATCAAGCGCAAATTCCGCCGGATCGGTTTGGATCGGAGCGCCCAGATCAGGCCAGCGAGCTGAGCCGTTTTTCTTAGGATTCGTCAGCCAATCGGCTTCCAGGTCATGAATATACACGGGACAACCTTTGAGCTTACGAATCTCGTCAACGCCACCGATGTGATCGAAATGCGCGTGTGTCAGCAAAATCGCAACGATATCCATGTCGGCAATCTTTTTGATCAGCGACTTCGGATTCATACCGGGATCGATAATAATGCCTTGATTCGTCTCTGGATTGGACAGTAAGTATGCGTTTGTCTGAACCGGACCCAGGACGAAGGATTGAATGTTAATCATCGTGATGCCACCCTTAGAACGACTCGATTAATGAACGAAGTTCCTTCACAATAACAGCATGATATCCGTTACCTTCGCCATATTGACGGCCCATTTCGGCTCTGGCTACTTGAATTTTTTCGTTATAATCAGCCGCTTCGCGATCTGGATTTTCTTTCTTGAACTGCGTCATAACCGCTTGTACATTTTTCGGGCGAGGTCCCCAGTGTCCCAGCACGAAACCGCCTGTATCCGTGAACACAACAATCGGAATGGCACGGCCGCCGCCTGTTAGGAACTGGTCGATGACGTCATAATTTTGCTCGATAATCAGAACTTCTGTCGGCACACCGCTGTCTTCCAAAGCCTTGAAAACAACAGGCACGTTGCGAATAACGTCTCCACACCAGTCAGCAGCAATAATCAAACAACGAAGATCATCACGATTATTGAGGGATTCAAAATATTCTTTATCCTCTTCATTATCCCATGCGAAACCATCGTAATACGCTAGGAATTGCTCTTTATTTTTCTCCATAGCATCGATAAATTGTTTCGGTTTCAAGCCTGTGCGCAGCTTACTAGCAAGATTCGTACTCATTGTTTACATCCTCCCAAGATCGTCCTTATTCACACTCATTGTAACAAAAGCAAGCGAAACCGCCAAATCTACTTGCTAGTTTTCGCTTTTCTTTTTAGATAAAATTGATAACCCACATACAGAATGGTTAACCCAATTGCAGCGATAATCAAAGGTTTAATATAAGGTCCTGCGTACTCACCAATCGTCTCCCAGTTGTCCTTCAATTTCATACCCAAATACACGTAGAGGAATGAGTAAGGAACTAAGGCTAACGCCGTGTACAATGAGAATTTCCCCAAAGGCATTTTGGCCATTCCGCCTGGAAGCGAAATCGCGTGACGTACAATGGGAATGAATCTCGCTGTAAAAATCATACCCGTTCCATACCGATTGAACCAATTTTCTGCGACATCGATATGGTGCTTGCTGATCAGCAAGAATTTGCCATACTTCTCCAGAAAAGGCCTGCCGCCGTAACGCCCGATCCAGTATAGCACGATCTGAGCCAACGTTCCTCCTACGACTGCACAAAGAATGGCGCCTACGAAGTTAATTTGACCATTGGAAACCAGATAACCTGCATAAGCTAAAAGCAATTCATTCGGAATGACCTCTAGCATAAGGCCAAGGAAAATCCCCCAGTACCCCAAGTCTTCCAAATACACCAAAACACTATGAATCAACTCACTCATTCGTAACCCTCTCTTCGCTTCGCTTTCCATCCAAATTGCGACTTACCTACTTACAATAGCGGGAAAAACTACATCTAATTGTTGTGCATGAGCCTTGAACCAGCAAATAACAGGCATTTCTCCATTTAAAATTCACCTAGTTTTTCCTGTTAAAAGAGAACAACTTCCCCATAAAACCTACGTGCTATATTCATGTCTTATATTTTAACATAGACGGGCTCTCATCCTCTACTTATATGCAACTCATACAGAAAAATACGCGATAATATGCGCTTTGCATGCTTCCACTGGCGCGCTGAGCTCCTTGCCGGCACGGTGAATCAGTCCGTGCTCCAGCGGGATCGATTTCTCTTGCGTTACGCGGCGCAGCTTACCCATGCTAAGCTCTTCCGCTACAGAGGTGACTGGCAGCAAAGACAAGCCCATCCCGCACATCATCGTTTGCTTGAGCATCTCGGTGCTATCGAAGGACATTTCTGTAAAGCTAGCTATCCCTTTATCAGCCAAAACTTGCGAGGCCATCGACTGGTAGATACAGCGGCTGCCGAAGCCGATGACCTGCGTCTGCGCGACCGCCTCCCAACCCTCCTGCTCGATTCTCTCCACCAATGCCGGAGAGCCTACCCATACCAATTCATCCGCAAGCAGCGGGATAAAAGTAAGATTCCGCACCTTGGGATCCCGCGGGACGATGCCCAAATCCACGCGAAATGCCGATACCTCTTGGATAATATCGCGTTGAAAGCCCGTCTCCAGCTGCAGCTGGATCTGCGGATACTGCTCAAACAACGCAGGCAGCATCTTAGGCAGATGCGGCACGCAGAAAGATTCCAACGCCCGCAGTCGGACCATACCTTTGGGCTCCCCGAGCCCGGTTAATTTCTCCTGTAACGAATCACCCAACTGCAGAAAACGGTACGCATACGGGGCCACTTCTCGACCTGCTGCCGTCAGTTCGACACCGCGTGGCAACCGCTGGAAGAGGGATTGTCCCAAGGTTTGCTCCAATTGAAGGATGTGCATCGTCACCGTGGATTGCACATAACCAAGCTTGTGCGCTGCTTTGCTGAAGCTCCCCTCCTCCATGACCGTAATGAAGGTTTTCATACTTCGACCATCCAGTTGTTCCAACATAGGAAAGCACCACCCATCGAAATATCAAATATCATCTATCGCATTCATTCGTTATTCAAATACATAATCTCATGATACCATCAAGGATATCACTATGAAAAGAGGCACACCCCCTATGTTCACTCGTTTTCGCCAGCAGCTCTCTCCCCTATTCATCAAGCTCATCCCTGGCATCGGCGGCTTCATCGCCATCCTGCTGTGCAGCTTGCTCGGCGATCTCGCCCGCACCTCGCTGCTCATGGCCCCCTTCGGCGCCTCCTGCGTCATCGCCTTCGCGCTCCCGCAGAGCCCGCTCGCGCAGCCCCGCAGCCTCATCGGCGGCCACGTGCTGAGCACGCTCGTCGGGCTCTGCGCCCTTACCGCGTTCGGCGTGCACGCGTGGAGCCTCGCCCTTGCGGTTGGCGCCGCCATCACGCTCATGCAGCTGACACGCACGCTGCATCCGCCCGCAGGCGCCGACCCGCTGCTCGTGATGCTCACGGGCGCCAGCTGGAGCTTCCTGCTCACGCCGGTGCTCCTCGGCGCAGCGCTGATCGTGCTCGTTGCCTTCGGGTATCACCGGGCAACCAAGAACCAGTACCCCACGCAGTGGTGGTAACTGTAACTGTGTAATCCCCATTCATGCGCTGACAAGCCCCCGCATAAGATGTACAAGACCCTTGTACAGGAGGCGGACCCTATGTCCCGAGTATGGATTGTCAAACGCAAGCATCTTTACCAAATTGCAGCTGCACTTGTGCTTATTCTCATAGGATGGCTGTATATGAATCGGGGAACCATTTTACCCACCTTAGCTGAACCTACAGCTGAACGCACGATCCACATGGTTGTCGGAGAGTTCAAATCCACCACCACAGATGGTAAAACCATCGAAGCTTATCGCTGGGATCCCGGCTCAATTTCCGTGAAAAAAGGGGAGCACATCAAGCTCAGCATCTACGGTATTAATGGCGAAAGCCATCCTTTCCTCATCGAAGGGCTGAATATCAGCGGTGAGATCAAGAAAGGCAAAGAAACCATCGTTCATTTTACCGCTAATCAAGCGGGCACTTATCGGCTTATCTGCATGACACATACGGATATGGCCCATAACGGTCCGATGATCGGCTATATCGAAGTCTACTAGCACATCGTTCTTCCTATCGATACGCGATGCCTGAATGCTACCCTCTGTCTCCCGAAACGTCGTCTTCCGACTTCTCGGAATCAGAAGTGGCATTCAGGTTTTTTTTCGTTTACACTGATGCCAAGCTCTACCATTTTGAAGTTAGAAGGTGCTTCCATTTGAAAACACATATCCTCGTCGCCGACGACGATCCGCATATTCGTGAATTGCTTCGCTTCCTTTTTTCCAAAGAAGGTTATGCCGTATTTGAAGCTAGTGACGGTGAACAAGCATCCAGGCTTTTGGAAACCGAACAGATCCATCTGGCCGTGGTCGATGTCATGATGCCGCTGCGTGATGGCTTAGAGCTATGTGCGGAAATTCGTGAACACTACGATATTCCCGTTCTTCTGTTGACTGCCAAAGGAGAAATCGAAGATAAAGAAAAGGGCTTCGCATCAGGTACCGATGATTATATGGTGAAGCCGTTTGAGCCGAAGGAGCTGCTGTTCCGAGCCCGTGCTTTACTGCGTCGATACCAGCTCGTCTCCTCTGAGATCATTACACTCCACCAAACGATCATCAATCGCAAAAGCTATGAAGTGACAATTGCCGGTGAAACGCTGCTGCTGCCGCTCAAGGAATTTCAGCTACTCGCGCAATTGGCGAGTCATCCGGGACGTATTTTTACCCGTGAGCAATTGATTCAAATGTTATGGGGCTCCGATTACGAGGGCGATAGCCGTACCATCGATGTTCATATTAAGCGACTGCGGGAGCGTTTCTATGAAAAAACGAATGATTTTATGATTACGACGGTTAGAGGGCTTGGTTACAAGTTAGAGGTGAATGAAGCGTGAAAACACTGTATACCCGCATCGTCATTACGTTTATTCTCATTGCGATGGTCAGTTCGATGCTCGCACTCTTTCTCTCCAATTGGTATTATCTAGCGAAGTTAAGGGATCAGAACGAGGAACAAATTTGGAAGATAACTACGGAGATTCGCACGCTATATGAGGCAATGCCTGGGGTAGAGCCCGCGACCTATTTCTCCCATATTGCCAATATGGGGTTTCAGCTTTATGTCGTGAACGATCAGATGCAAGGAACTTTCTACGGGACTCCTTATAAGCATACGCAGTTTGATCCGGAGCAAATTCGCCTTGTCTTGGCGGGTGAGACGTATCGTGGAATGCTGCAGGAGCGTCATTTTCTTATGGTCATTGGGTATTTTGAAAATAGCCTGCGAAACAGTATCGGCGTTCCCGTCCAGGTGCTGGGGAAAACGTATGCCCTATTTGTTAGGCCTAATTTGGAGCAGCAAATCGGGGGCGTACGCATCTTGATGGCTTTCCTGCTTGGCTTAACCTTCGTATTCAGCATCGTGCTGATCATTATTTTCTCCCAATTCATTGTGAAGCCTGTCAAAAGATTGCGAGAAGCCACGAAGCGAATCGTTGGCGGCAGCTACGCTATTACGATGGACGTTTCACGGCAGGATGAAATCGGGGAGCTTGCACGAGATTTCACCTTCATGGCGCAATCGCTGAAACAACTCGATGATATGCGGCAAGAATTCGTCGGCAATGTATCCCACGAAATTCAATCCCCCCTGACATCAATTCAGGGCTTCGCCCAATCCATCCTAGATCAAACGACCTCCGAGAAGGAGAAGGAACGTTATCTTCATATCATTTTAGACGAAAGTAAACGCTTGTCCTCTCTTAGTAAACAGCTGCTAACACTCGCCTCCCTAGATAAAGAGAGTCATGTAATTAAACGCACCGTATATCGTTTGGATGAACAAATCCGTCAGATTCTCATCCATACGGAATGGCAGTGGTCGGAGAAGGGCATGGAGATCGAACTAGATCTTCCAGAAACAGACGTCTCTGCCGATCACCAACTGCTGCATCAGGTTTGGCTTAATCTCATCACCAACAGCATCAAATATGCTCGACATGGCGACTCCTTACGCATCGAGATTCAACCTTCAGAGACAGGGGTTACCATTGTGGTGCGCGACACTGGCATTGGGATTTCGGAGGCTGAGCTGCCTCATATTTTCACCCGCTTCTACAAAGCGGATCGAGCAAGAAACCGTGCAAGCGCAGGTACAGGCCTCGGTTTATCCATTGTGCAGAAAATCATTGAGCTGCACAGCGGCAGCATTCATGTCCAGAGTGAGCTGGGCAAAGGAACGACGTTTACCGTACGACTGCCGCGATTGTAATCACGCATTCATGATCCGTTCATATTCCTCTCCTACAATTTGAAGTAGATTTAGGAGAGAGGGGATTGAACCTACGATGAAGCATTTCTTCACGCGTTTTGCCCGATTTGTTAGTAGTAGCAAAGGCGTCAAAATCGTTCTCATTAGCTGGCTAGCTGCCATTATTTTATTAAGCGTTTTTGCGCCATCATCCAAGGAAGTTGCCCAAAGCGGCGGTGAAGGCAGCCTAGCTGGTCATACACTTTCTGAAGAAGCTCAGCAGTTGTTAAAACATGCGTACCCTTCACAAGACGGCTTAACCGCCCTCCTCGTTTTTCATTCGGAGCAACCGATCACGGATACCGAACGCGGCGCCATTACTAGCGTCAGTGCTTGGTTGGATTCTGATCAGAAACCGCCATATATCACGCGTTCCGTACCTTTCCATCAAATGCCTGCTACGCAGCAGGATCGGTTATTTTCCACAGACCATACGACACTTCTCTTAACTGTCTCACTCCAAAAGGATCTAGCATCTGGTCTTGTCTATGACACGCTTGAACAGATTCGTCATAAGTCCGAGCAGCTTGGGCTAGGCTCTATGAAGCTTGAAATCACAGGTCCTGCCGGCATTTCATCGGATACGATTATGCTTTTCAAAAAGGCCGATTTTGTGCTCATGCTCGCCACACTTGTGATCATTCTCATCATTTTGATCCTCATTTATCGTTCCCCTCTGTTGGCCCTGCTCCCGCTGGTCATCGCTGGCATGGTGTATCAAGTCGTCGATCGTCTCTTAGGTTTAGCAGGTAAAATGGGGTGGATCTTCGTCGAGAAGCAATCTCTCTCCATCATGATGATCCTTCTTTTTGCGGTGTTGACGGACTATTGTCTCTTCATCATCGCTCGCTACCGTTCTGCTTTACGGACAATGGCTTCCAAATACGATGCCATGTCGAAAGCCTTCTCCAACGTGGCTGAACCGATCTTCTTTAGCGGCGGCACGGTACTTATCGCCATGGTTACCTTGTTCGCAGCTGTTTTCAAACCCTATCACAGTTTTGCGCCCGTATTTGCAATCGCGATGGTGGTTATTTTACTTGGCGGATTGACGTTGATTCCAGCAGTGTTTGCCTTGCTTGGGCGACGGGCATTTTGGCCGTTTATTCCACGAGCTGATTTGGTACTGGCGGATGAAGAACCACGGGGCTTCTGGGCTTGGGTTAGCTCGTACGTTATGAAAAAACCTCGGATTACGAGCCTAGTGCTCATTCTTGTTTTGCTAGTAGCTTCTTCGAATGTGTTCGGCATACGCTACTCATTTAATCTCATGAGATCTTTCCCTAGCGATATTTCTTCCAGGCAAGGCTTTGAAGTGCTGGAAGCGAGATTCCCGCAAGGACAATTGGCGCCGGTTACCGTTCTTTTGGAGTCAGAGGAAGAAATCGTTTGGGATGAGGCATTCGTTGGCAAAATAAGTATGGTAACCGAACTTATCCGGGGGCACGAGGGGATCAGTTCTCTTACGCCGGAGATTAAACCACTTACAACAGAGGCCAGCCCTCCTACCCTCGGGACCAACCAAGCGCTGTTAGCTCCTGATAATCCCGATGTGAGGCAGATGCTTTCCGCTCAAAAACACACGATCAAACTTCAAATGATCCTTAAGATGAATCCCTATGATCAAGCTGCGCTAGATGTGATCGCTGGGCTGCGCAAGGATAGCAATGCTATGCTTCGAGCGAGCGGTTTCGAGCCTGACCAGTTTGCGCTGCATTACGCAGGCCAAACGGCTGAGCAGCTTGATGTCCGTACCATGAACAAGCGCGATACGTTGGTTATTTTCTCCCTCATCACCTTGTTGATTACCCTTATGCTCATCTGGCAGGCTCGCTCCCTTCGCTTGGCGTTCACCATGATGGCGACCATGCTGCTGTCTTACGCAGCGACGATGGGACTTGTCTGGGGCGTGTTCCATTTCGGATACGGTCACGATGCCTTCAGCTACCGGCTGCCTGTGTATACCTTTATCTTTCTCATCTCGTTAGGCGTCGACTATAACATCATTTTGGTTTCACGTATTCAAGAGGAAGCGAGGCGCCATCCTTGGCGGGAAGCTGTGCAGCGCGGCGCGGCGTTAACAGGCGGCATCATCTCTTCCGCCGGCATCGTACTGGCGGCAACCTTCTGCGTTTTGATGACGCAGCCTCTGCAGGAATTACTGCTGTTTGGCTTTGCGATGGCGGCCGGTATTCTCATCGACACCTTCCTCGTTCGCGGCATGCTGCTCCCCGCTTTGATGGCCTATTTGGAGCCGCGTAAGGTGAGGCAATCTGTGGTGGTGGAGCGATAGTGAAGCATCGGTGAGACTCCCACTTACGCTAATGCCAAGGCAGTGAAACTACTCCATTCTTCACGAACTTGGGCGCTGTAGGTTCCTGTCTCTAGTCGCTCTCCGCCCTCTCTGTGCATACACATAACAGAGAGAGGAGCGTCGATCCCAGCATGGTGTACCAAAAGCAAAGTGAACGACATAAACAGCAATACCCCAACGCTCGTGGCATTCGGAGAGCATGCAACAAGGAGTTATATCGGACCATTAAGCGGTTAAAAATATGGCTCACCCCCGAGCAAATCAAGTCCGCCGAGACGATCTACGTGAAAAAAGTGATGCTCAATCTCCCCTTTATCGTCGATAATGGCAGCAACCGTCGGCTCCTCGCCGACTGGTTTGGTGAACATGTAGCGCCGGAGGTCGCCTCTATATGGAACGTTGAGCTAGAGAGCTTAAATAACGCGTTTCGCGATGCGTTTGGCGGATGAAAGTGGCGCGATTCTGTCCCTTCATTTGTGTGAATCCTTGGGCCACACGGCCCAACTACACGAATTAGAGCGGTTGACCACTTCTATTTCCGCCGAAACTGGTAGAGTTGGCGAAATAGCGGTGGTTCACCGCTCTTATTTGCATGTTTTGAGCACAGTTTGCCCTTCTGTTGTGTATTTAAGAGCAGTTAACCGCTTCTATTTCCACCGAAACGAGCTCCTGTGGCGAAATAGCGGTGGTTTACCGCTCTTATTTGTACTCGGCTGCTCTCACTTAGGCTCGTATTCCGAACCTATCTAATTCGATCTCCCAGCTTTCCACTCGTCCGACGCCTCCCAACAACTAAAAAAGGTCGCTGGAACATCCATCCCTGCGACCTTTCTCTTTAGTTATACTCAGGCAGCCATTTGCCATGCGCCTCAATCAATTCATCGCACATTGCGACGATATCATCCATCGACAGCTCCGCAGCTGTATGTGGATCCAGCATCGCCGCATGATATATGTGCTCGCGCTTACGCGTAATCGCCGCTTCAATCGTCAATAGCTGCGTGTTAATGTTCGTACGGTTCAACGCCGCCAACTGCGGAGGCAGATCACCTACGTAAGTAGGTGTAACGCCGTTGCGATCAACCAAACAAGGCACTTCCACGCACGCTTCGCGCGGCAAGTTCGTGATCAAGCCGGTGTTCATGACGTTACCGCCGATTTTGAATGGAACATCCGTTTCGATCGCTTCGAATATATACGAAGCATATTCATGCGAACGCTCATGCGTCAGGTTCGCATCGTTCACGAGATCCTCGCGCATTTGCTTCCAGCGGCTAATTTGATCAATACAACGGCGCGGATACTCATCCAACGGAATGTTGAAGCGGTCAACGAGCTCAGGGTAACTACGCTTGATAAAATACGGATGATACTCGGCATTATGCTCGGAGGATTCTGTAATATAATGGCCGAATTTCAGCATCATTTCGTAGCGAACCATGTCCTTGTGCTTCTCTTTTTGCTTCTCAGCTGCCCGCTTCTTGATTTCTGGATACAGGTCAACACCATCCTTGGATACTTCGAGCAGCCAGGCCATATGATTAATACCGGCGATTTTCGCTTTGACCCCCGTTGGATCAATCTCCAAGTGTTTAAACAAATCCGGCACGCAAGTTTGCACGCTGTGACATAAACCAACTGTACGCACACCGCCGTACGTGTTCATCACATTTGTCAAAACCGCCATCGGGTTCGTGTAGTTTAGGAACAAGGCATCTGGACATACCTCGCGCACATCAGCAGCGAAATCCAGCATGACAGGGATCGTTCTCAAGTTTCTGAAAATACCGCCAATCCCAACCGTATCTGCAATCGTTTGACGCAAACCGTACTTCTTCGGAATTTCAAAATCCGTAATCGTACATGGATCATAGCCACCTACTTGAATTGCATTCACCACATATTTTGCACCGCTCAGCGCTTCTTTACGGTCTGTATACACTTTAATAATTGACGTGCTTCCGCTTGTTTTCTTGATGTTGTTCAGCATATTCGCTGAATCTTGTAACCGTTCATGATCAATATCGAAGAGAGCGATTTCAAAGCCTTGCAGCGCGGGTGTAAGCAAACAATCACCAAGTACATTTTTCGCAAAAACTGTGCTTCCTGCACCTAAAAAAGTAATTTTGGACATGTAAGAATCTCCTCCAACAAGCAATCTAATTTCTTATCTTTACTATAATGCAGACAACATTGGAAGCATATGGATTGAAACAACTCCAATATGGACATTTGTAGTTTAATGGAGTACCCTAGAAACAAAAACAAATCGAGGCCCTCATGAATCCGGATCACACCTACTTCACAGTAAGTATTAACCCCCTTCACAGTAATCTTGATTTATCTGTCCTTTTCAGCGGCGAAGCCAAACCTATCCCCCTTCATAAAATGGGGCCTGCTGTTCATGACTATTTCTTAGTTCATACCGTGCTATCAGGGACAGGCACTTTTGAAACTGGTGGGAGAACCTATATCTGCACAGCTGGGGATAGCTTTATCATTTATCCTGGTGAGCTTTTTACCTATACCGCAGATGCTGACACACCTTGGCATTATATATGGGTTGCTTTTACTGGGCGCAATGCTGCTACCACCCTATCTCAAATCGGCGCATCCCCACAGCAAGCTGTGGTATCAGGCAGTAACCCACGTTTGATTCGGCACTTCTATCGCCATATCCGTTCTAGCTTCCAACAAACGGACTTTCCGCAACTGGAAGAGCTGGAGTCCGAAGGTTGGTTAAGACTTCTCCTCCGCGAGCTTGGGCGCACGAACACGCACCATATTTCTGCGAAGCCAACCGCTGAAACCGATATTAAACGCCAAGTCGGACAAGCTATCCGTTACTTAGAACTGCAGTACACCCAATCCGTTTCTATCGATCAACTGGCACGTAACCTGGGCTACCATCGTACGTATTTGTGTAAAATGTTCAAGCAATCCACTGGCTTATCGCCAATGCAATATTTATTCAACATCCGCATGGAACGGGCTAAGCAGCTGCTTCAAACCGCCATGACCATCGATCAAGTCGCCTCCTCCGTAGGCTTCAATGATGCGCTCTACTTCTCCAAGCAGTTTCACAAATGGAGCGGATCTGCACCTTCTGTGTATCGCAAGGAACTACGGAGTGCACAGCCTGATGCGTCTACGCTCACGCACTGAAACGAAAAAAAAGGCAACCCAAATTCGGTTGCCTTTTTTTTCGTTTACTGTCAACTTTGGTGTCATACATATACACATTCGAAGCCTGAAGGGGAACGTTGATGCCTTATTATCCGAAATTAGCGCTAAAATCCAAAGTAGCGGAACGTCAGTGCGCTATTTGCTCCATTTCACCCGAATAGAGTTAAATACAAGCGAAATAGCGCATCCTCGTTCCCTTTCCATCAGTTTTCGCCCATTTTCACCCAAATAGTGCATCTACGTTCCCTTCGCTAACCACGAAACCTTAAATCTCAATATCCACGATCAAGCTATCCACTCGGCCGACTTCACGAATATACGCAGCAACTGCTTGATGCTCCGGATTTGAACCGTAAGCAGCCAATGCAGCCCTATCTTCAAAACGCACGGATAATACGACTTGGAACCCTTGATTTTTCTCAGAAAAGTTAATGCCAGCTTGAATATCCACGATACCTGTTAGATGAGCACGAAGCGCTTTAAAGCGATCAACAACTTCTTGAAGCTGCTCCTGCGTTGTTGTTTCAGCAAATTTCACAAGGACGATATGATCGATCATGATTGTGTACCTTCTTCCTATTTTTGTTTAGGGGATAAATAATCAACGCCCCTAATCTTATGATAAAAACGCGATCGAAGCAATTCTAAGCTGTGCGAATGCGAACGTGTTTTGCTGTTTATTGCTTGCCGGCCAACGCTGCAATTCGATCCGAACTCAGCACCTGTACACCTGTTTTCCCCGATTTCGCGGCTCGAATCAAGCCCGTTGCAATCGTTCGCGCCTGAATAGGACGATACGTCCGAAGACGCCCAACCATCAGCGGAGTTATAGCTTGCGCCAGGATACTTCCTAACCTCTCACCAAGGCGGAACTCGCCCCGATCGCCAAGAATCAACGAAGGTCGCAGCAGATATAACGCACGAAGCCGTAGTTTTCGCAGACGGTCTTCTGTCTCCCCTTTTACCTGGTTATAGAAAAAGGAAGAGCTCCGATCAGCGCCCATCGCGGTTACAATGGCGAACGCATCTGCTTGTCCTTTACTTGCTACTTCCGCTAACAATAAAGGGTATTCCAGATCCACTCTTCGGAATTGCGGCTTAGAGCCTGCTTTTTTGATCGTCGTCCCCAAGGTACAGAATACGTGCGCATGGACGATCTCGGAAGCTTTCAGACTCTCACCCAACTTCGCGAAATCAATGACACGTTGATCGAGTTTGCCATCTACACCCAAATGCTCAATCTTACGACGAACCAACGCAATCACTCTCTCATAGTCGGGATCCTCAAGCAGCTGTTTGATCAGCTCCTGGCCAACTAAGCCTGTTCCTCCTGCAACAATCGCTGTTCTTCCTTTCATAGCACGCCTCCAGTGTCATGGTTATACATGATCATTCTGATCGCAGGACTCTTTGGCGTCAACTTCGACACGATTCCTTCCACCGGACTTCGCGCGATAGAGGGCATGATCTGCCCTAGATATCATATCTTCCAACACCATGGTTCCGTATTCCAGTGTAGGTGAATATTCAGCAACACCCATGCTTGCCGTGATTTTGACCGTAAGCTTTTCCGTATTGTAGGGTTCCGCCATGAACAGCTGTCTTAATTCCTCAGCCCAGCTAGCGCTCTCTTTGGCATCTTTCCTCAGAAGTAACAGAATGAACTCTTCACCGCCATACCTCGCCACAATCGCATCATCCCCTGCATACCGCTTCAAGAGACTCGCAACATGATGGAGCACACCATCACCGACCAAGTGACCATACGTATCATTAATTTTCTTAAAATGATCAATATCCATCATCATGACCGAGCATGTCTGTCCCGAAAAAATACAAGTTTGCAATTGCTTGTTTCCTTCAAGCATCATGTATCGTCGATTATGCAGCTCTGTCAATTGATCCATCCATGCGGAATGCTCCAGGAGCGAAATATTCGACTTAAGGCGATCGGACATCAAGTTGAACGTATTAACTAATTGACGTAGCTCCACCGGAGCTTTTCTTATTTTATCCGCATTGATCTGGTAATCATAGTTACCTTTCTGAATGATCTTCGTGGCGCGCAGTAAGTATCGAATCGGCCTCTCGATCTTAGAAGCAATCATAACAGCGGCCGCAATACTACAAAGGAGTGCGATCAAGGAAATGATAATAATCGTTATGCTTAATTCATTCAGCTTTTGAAAAACTTCTTTCTGAGAAATTTCACCAACGACAATCCAATTCTTCTCAAGGGACCATCTGTATTGTCCATAGACACGTTCACCCCGGAATCCAATATATGCACTAGCATCTGAACTACTCGTCTTAGCGCGTTGGAATATTTCAGACGTAACCCGCTGTGTTATTGTGCTATTCCCCGCATGGTTGGAGGCTGTCACAATATTCCCCTGTGCATCAAGCACATAGACTTCACCCGTATCCCCAAAGCTAAGCTGCGCCATTAATTTATTCAGCATCTCGAGTGTGATAATGCCGAGCACAATACCTTTGAAATCATTATGATCGCCAATAACGGGGGATGAGAACGTAATAACAGGCTCTCCATTTTCTTTCGAAATGACGACACCGGAAATGTAGCTTTTCTTTTCCTTTCCCTGAGTAAAATACTGCTGATCACCTACGTAGATCTGGTTATTCGGATTCGTATCTGGACGAATATAGCCATCTGGCTCAACAAAGGTAATGGAATAAAACTCCGAATTGACTTTCGAATAATCTTGAAATTCCCGTTTCAAATCGCCAATGCGATGAAACTTGGCATTATCCGAAAGTGCGAACCGTTTAATCGCATCCAGCTTTTCCTGATTCCAGCGTTCGATATATAAGCTCTGTATGGTGATCATTTGCTTTAATTGAACGCAAGCCTCATCTAATCGATTTCCCTTCTCTATAAAGTAAAAAGGAACAATAATCGAAAAAGCCAGCAAGAAAATGATTGCGCTTATCCAGAGTTGAAGTCTTGTTTTAATGGTATGATTGGAAAAAAGAGAAAACATACGCCCCATTGAGGTTTCCCCCCTTTTTATTCTATATATCACCATTATACCTTATATGAGGACTAAAATAGACAGATTTCGCGGATTTTCGGCACAAAAGTACGAATATTTTGCAAAATCGTCTGTTTGTAAACGAGGTCCTTTTCGCTTATCCTATTTTGTAGTAGAAAAGAGGTAATTAACCCGATGAAAATTCTCGTGCTAACCGAAAAACCAAGTGTAGCCAAAGAAATTGCTCGCGTTCTTGGCTGCAACCAGAAACAAAAACACCACTTCGAAGGTGCCAAATATGTCGTCACCTGGGCGCTGGGCCATCTCGTTACGCTTGCTGAGCCCGATGATTACGATCCGAAGTACAAGACTTGGAACCTTGAAGATCTGCCGATCATCCCTGGCAAAATGAAGCTCAAGGTCATGAAAGAAACGTCGCAGCAGTTTCGTGCCATCGAGCATCTCAGCCGTCGGGGTGATCTCTCGGAGCTGGTCATCGCAACCGATGCGGGGCGCGAAGGCGAGCTCGTCGCGCGCTGGATTATGGAGCTGATCCGCTGGAAGAAGCCGTTCAAACGGCTATGGATCTCGTCGCAGACGGATCAGGCGATTCGGGAAGGCTTCGCGCAGCTGAAGCCTGGCACCGACTACAACCGGCTGTATCAAGCAGCCGTCTGTCGTTCCGAGGCCGATTGGCTCATCGGCCTCAATGTGACCCGTGCGCTGACTAGCAAATTCGGCGCATCCCTTTCCGCGGGGCGTGTGCAGACGCCTACGCTCGCCATGATGATCAACCGTGAGGCGGAAATCCGGGATTTCCGGTCCGTCGACTATTGGTTGATCGAAGCCGAGCTCGGGTCCTTCCGCGCCCAGTGGCGGGACCCAAAGACCGGCGACTCGCGAATATTTGACCGCGAGCGCGCCGATGCCTTGAAGGCGAAGCTGCAGGGCCAGAGCGGCCGCATCCTGCAGGTGAATCAAACCGAGAAGCAGATTCCCCATCCGCTGGCTTATGATCTGACCGAGCTGCAACGTGATGCGAACCGCAAATTCGGATTCTCCGCCAAACAGACGTCGAACGTCCTGCAACGGCTTTATGAGCAGTATAAGTTAGTTACTTATCCGCGAACCGATTCGCGTTATTTAACCTCGGATATGGTACCGACCCTGCTCGGCCGTTTGAAAGGCGCTGCCATCGGTCCTTACGCTGCGCTTGCAGCACCATTTATACGTAAGCCGCTTGTGATTACAAAACGAATCGTCGACGACAGCAAGGTCAGCGATCATCACGCGATTATTCCAACGGGAGAAGCGATTTCCCTTGCTACGTTAAGCGCAGATGAGCGTCGTCTCTATGATCTCATTCTCCGCAGGTTCCTAGCGTTGTTCAGCGGCCCTTGCCGCTACGATGAAACCAAGCTCACGATCGAGATCGCTGGCGAGAAGCTCTACGCTTTAGGCAAGGTTGTGAAGCAAGCAGGCTGGAAAGACGTTTACGGCGCCACTGATTTCTCTGATCCCGATCAGGAAGACACTGCATCCGAAGATGATTCGTCGCAGCTGCTGCCACATGCCTCAGAGAAAGATGCGGTAACGGCACGTAACGTCCGGCAAGTCAGCCGTCAAACGAAGCCGCCTTCTCGCCATAACGAGGCCTCTTTGCTTTCTCAAATGGAGAAATATGGCCTTGGCACGCCAGCTACGCGCGCAGATATTATTGAGAAGCTCGTATCGTCCGACACGATTGAGCGTCAAGGCTCCTTGCTTATTCCTACCGGCAAGGGCACACAGCTCATTGAGCTTGCCTCCGAGGAGCTTCGTTCTCCTGAGCTTACCGCTCGCTGGGAACAGGAGCTTGAACGCATCTCCAAGGGCAAGGGCAGCATGGAGACCTTCCTTAGCGGTATCCGTAAGAAAGCAGCGGAACTGGTCGACGAGGTGAAACGCAGCTCTGCAGCGTATAAACCGCATAATTTAACCGGTAGTAAATGTCCTGATTGCGGCGAATTCCTTCAAGAAGTCAAAGGCAAACGAGGACGATATCTCGTATGTTCCAGTCGTGAATGCTCCTATAAACGTGAAGCTGATGGCCAATTAACGAACCACCGTTGCCCGCAGTGTCATAAGAAAATGGAAATCCACACAGGCAAAGCAGGTAAATATTTCCAATGTCGTCCCTGCAATGTCGTGGAAAAGATCGATGGCGAGTCAACCGGCGGGGGACGCAAGGCTTCTGCCAAAGCAAACCGCCAGCTGATCGAGAAGTTCTCCGATTCATCTGTGATCGGTAACTCACTGGCCGACAAGCTGCTAGCTGCCCTGCAGCAGAAAAAGGAAGACTAACACCAAGAATAAAGCCCAAGCGATAGGCTACTTCGCTTGGGCTTTTACGCTATGATGAATACGAGCATCGGCATGTTTATTGCTTAATGGCAACTCATTCTGCTTTCGTTAAAATCCTACCTTTGACCGCTAATTGAAGCTCTTCTAAACTTGATATACCTAATCTCAATAATGCATCTCCCGCTTCCATATGAACGTTGGCTAGTATATGCATACTTGTGTTTGGTACGAGCGATTTGCGAAATTCGTGAAAGAGCACCGCATTATACGTTTTGAGGACCGTCATAAACTCGACAGTCGGCGGGATAAATCCTCGATTTTCGGATGATTTCCAGAAAAAATCCCTCACATACATAATATCGGAACCCGTTCGGTTCAGCTTTCGAATCATCGCAAAAAACTCATCAACAAGTGCCTGTCGATCCGCCTTCATGTGACCATCCCTCCACTAACGTATTCCTACTAGAAGGATACCACAAATAGTTCTTTAGATCTATACAATGAGCAGATTCAAGGGCTTTTATACCTACAAAATTTGAGGATTCCTCCTTTTTCCGTTCCATTTATCCCTCTGCGAGAAGAGCATGTCCACCACGAAGAGCACCACACCCAAATTAATCGCAAGATCAGCTAGATTCATGACGCCATTCCCTGAGTGAATGACGATGAAATCGGTGACCTTCCCGAATAGAAGCCTTTCAATTCCATTACCTATGGCTCCACCGACCAGGAGCGCAGCAGCAATTTGTTTTAACGTACCCTGAAGGCCTCCTTTTCTGCGATACCACCAAATCCCTGCCACAATGAGAACAGCAAGCACACCGAGCAGGGGAGCCCATCCTTGCAGCGAACTGCCTGCCGCCCCGCTATTTTGATAATACGTAAATGAAATGAAATCTTTATAAAAGGGCATCGATTCCCCAACCTTCATCACTGAGCGGATCCAAAATTTAGACATGAGATCAACAGCCGTTATCACCACAATAATCGAATAAAATAACATCGTACCCTCTCCCATCGCCTTTCTGATTTCAACCTTCAACTCTTATTTTACTTGAAAAGAAAGCTTGACTGCTAATTCTGCTCTTTTATGCCTTCGTTCAAACTGAAAAGCCCCCTCAGTTTCCCTGCGGTGGCTCCTGCATCCTTTTTTCTCAACTTAAGCTCGTTAGCGTCCGATACAACTCTCCTGGGGTGTTTGCAATGTGGTCTGGATTTCCACTGAGCAGCAGTTGTGGAGAATCATACCCCCATGTCACGGCTACGATAGGCACACCTAACTTTTTACAGGATTCAATATCCCTTAATTCATCACCTACATAAATCATACGCGTAGGCGTGGTTCCCCATTGCTTCATCACTTTGCGAATCGAGTGGTGCTTGCCGAAAATATGCTTTGCTGAAATAATCTCCTTGAACGCACCCTCCAGCTTGTTTTTTTTCAAAAATAGACGGATATTCGCTTCTGAATTGGAGGAAAGGATCGAGCTCTTGACTCCTTGAGTGGAAAGCTTAGCAATGACCTCCCTCATACCAGGTACGATTTGCAAGGAGCGAATATTCTCATGATACAGCTGTCGCCCAGCCACCATGAGCTTAGGAATTTGGAGCACTGGCACCCCTAAGCGATCAACACGTTCAGAAATCGACATCGAGCGTAGAGGCGCAAGATCTTGCTCACGGATGGGGCGGAATCGATATTGGTTGGCCATTTCGTTATAGAGCTTAACCAACAGCGCTCTGGAATCGACAAGTGTCCCGTCAAAATCGAACAGAATGTGCTTTACCATCCCGGTGTATATACAAATAAGGCCGGACCCTCGGGCGGCACTTGGCGAATTTGATTATGTTTAAACTCTTCAATTGGATCTAGGACCACATGCGGGTTACTAATAATTCGCATATCATCCCACACACAGGAAACACCTCGTTCGTAGCCCACAGCATCACCTGCGAACATTTTACAGCCTTTGCAAAACTGCTCCTTTTGCTGTGCGTCCAGCTTCACGATTTTATTACGAAGACAACAGTAAATTTCATTAACTGCGTTACATACATTAACATGAGTGATCAGAGCCATTTACCGTCAACTCCTTGCGGCACTAGAGTGTGTAATAGTAAGTTTATCGAACTACTATTAAGTGTATGACACAATTTTGTAAACGGAATAACATTTCTCACGATGGACCGTCCAAATTTGCTACAATAAGGAAATACTATGACTGGTTTGGAGGTGTTCACCCCATGCAGGACTCACTGCACTATGTGATTCCGTTTCTTATCTTTGGTTTTTTTATTTATCGACGGGCGAAGCGCACCATTGGCTTTCAAAAGCTTTCCCGTGGCAGACTCACCTTTCGTCTATCGCTGTTTAGCCTCTTCGGGGTGATCATTTTCCTCCTCGGCTTCGTGCATCCTATCCATTTTATTGGCTATCTGATCGGTCTTGCAGGTGGCGCCTTGCTCGGTCGAACTGCGATTCGCCATACCCGCTTCGAGCATCGGAGTGATGGTTGGTACTATCGCACACATCTCTGGGTTGAAGTCACCGTTCTTGTTCTATTTCTTGGCCGCATTGCTTATCGCTACGCTGCTATTGCCATTTCCACGCGGTCAACAACGAACATTACTCCTGCTGATTTCTCTCAGTTTACGAAAGATCCTGTCACCGCTGGTGTCTTCTTCATCATCGTTTCGTACTACATCTTGTTTTTCGGTTACTTACTGCGTGAGGGAGCCAAACTGGATCCAGCTGCTTTGGCAGAGAGTGATGTAGGCGTGAGTGTAGGCGTAGGAGGGCCCAGTACGGGAGCGACTAGCCCGCAGGCGAATGTGCGGGTGGAGTAAAGGAACGTGAGGGCGCTATTTCGTTGATTTCACCATTTTTGGCGAAGATACGGAACGTAAGGGCTCTATTTGAAGGAAATTGCTGATGTTGGGAGCTAAAAACTAGAAATAGCGGATCCTCGTTCCGTTTCGCATCATTTCGGGCGATTTTCGCCTGAATAGCGTCCCTACGTTCCGTTTCATCTGCTGATTCAGAACCAGCCGCTAGGTAAGCCTGCATCCACAACTCCCCCATTGGATAAATACACTGTATTCCCCTAATCCACGCTGAAAATGATTAAACCGTTAGATTTATCCAGCGGATTGCCTAAATATAGGCCCAAAAGAGACCTATTTCCATGAATTGAGTGGATTTGTCCAATCAATTCAATCATTTGGCTACTTGTAAGGGCGATCCATTGGATTTATCCAATGGGCGGGGGGGCGATGGGCTAGGTTGGGCAGGTGTGGGAGGCCGCTGCGATTGGTGCAGACGGGTAGGTGGTGGGGAGGTTTTCTAGCTACCCTGGGGCTATACTTACTCTTACTCTTACTCTTACTCTTACTCTTACTCTTACTCTTACTTCTACTTCTACTTCTACTTCTATTTCTATTTCTACTCCTACTCCTACTACTACTCCTACTCCTACTACTACTACTACTCCTACTCCAATACTCCTACGCCCACTTCCTAGTTCATTTAAACAAATTAAGATCTTAACAAGAAAGGAATGTTCCACTTGGTCAATTGACCTGGGGAACATCCCTTTTTTGGCTTACAGCGCTTGCTTCCGCCAGTACGGAGGGAGAAGCACACCTATAACGACCATTCAGGGCCTTACAGGTGCACGGTCTGCCGTTTTAGCGGTTGTTAGGCCCTTTTTCGGCGTTACAACCCTCATTTCCGTACTTTCGGCGGCCAAATGCGCTTTGTAACGACCATTTAGGGCCTTACAGGTGCACGGTCTGCCGTTTTAGCGGTTGTTAGGCCCTTTTTCGGCCTAACACCCATCGCTGCCACCGCGGCCTACTTCGCCGCCTCCTCGGCCGCCTTAGCGAACTGCGTGCTGTACAGCCGCGCGTACAGCCCTTCCAGTGCGAGCAGCTCGCTATGCGTGCCCCGCTCCACGACGCCGCCCGCCTCGATCACCAGAATGTGATCGGCGGCCAGCACCGTGGAGAGCCGGTGCGCGATCACGAGCGTCGTGCGTCCCTGCATCAGCTCCTCGAGCGCCGCCTGCACATAGGACTCGGATTCCGAGTCCAAGTGCGACGTCGCCTCATCGAGGATGAGGATGCGCGGGCGCTTCAGGATCGCGCGAGCTATCGCGATCCGCTGGCGCTCGCCACCGGAGAGCCGGTGGCCGCGCTCTCCGACCATCGTGTCGTACCCTTCGGGGAGCGACACAATGAAATCGTGGATGTAGGCCTGCCGGCAAGCGGCCTCCATCTCCTCACGCGTAGCGTCCTCCCGCGCGAAGCGCAGGTTGTCGCCAATTGTCGCGTGGAACAGAAAAGACTCCTGCGTCACATACGCGATCTGCGCGCGCAGTGACGCTAACCCCACGTCGCGGACGTTCACGCCGTCGATCTCGACAACACCGGCCGTCGGATCGTACAGCCGCGCGATCATACCAATCAGCGTCGACTTCCCTGCTCCGCTGGGCCCAACGAGCGCGACCATCTCACCAGGCTGCGCCTCGAAGGTGACGTCGCGCAGCGCATACTGCACTGGCTTCCCTTTCTGCTCTGACTTGCCTTGATCCCCTGGCTTATAAGCAAAAGATACCTGCTTATACGCCACACGCCCTGCTACAGGCCCTAGCTCCCGTGCCCCAGCCGCATCCATGACATCAGGTACCATGTCCTGATACTCGAAGATCCGCTGGAATACTCCCAGCGCCGTCGCAACCTCTACTTGCAGGTTCAACAGTGTCCCTACTGGCATATACAACCGTCCCAAATACGCTGTAAACGCAACGATCGAGCCTAACGTCATATCGCCCTGAATAACAGAGTAGCCGCCATAGATATAAATAATTGCCGTGCCTAGTGGCCCTAACGTACTCGTGGCCATCCCGAACCAACGACCGACGAGATTGAGCCGCAGTTCGAGATCCATGACCTTTTGATTCATCGTCGTGAATTCATGCTCTTGCTGCTTTTCCCTGCCAAAAATTCGTGTCAACAACGCACCCGAGATACCGAAGTTCTCATTCAGCTGCGAGGTGATGTCCGAGCGCACCTTTTGTGTCTCGAGCCGCAATGCCTTTCGCAGCTTCGACACCTTTTTCACAGGCAGCACGAAGAGCGGAAGAATGAGCACCGAAATAATCGCCAACTTCCAATCTAGCGCAAATAAAATGCCAATCGTCGTGAAAACAATCACGATCTGCGTGATCGAAGATACAACGATCGACGTAACCACACTCTGTACGGATTGCACATCGCCCGTGATCCGCTGAACAATCTCCCCCGACCGTGCGTCCGTGAAGAAAGCCATCGATTGCCGTTGCAAATTGTGAAATAATGACTGTCCTAAATCTCGAATAACCCCTTGTGTTACTTTGGTATTAAGGTGATTTTGCCACACGCCAAGCACACCGCTCAGCACAGGCAGCAGAATCATCATCAGCGCCATGACTGAAAGCAGCTTTACTCGACCTTGTGGAATCGCTGTATCTATGATTTCCTTCATAACGAGAGGCGGAATAAGCCCGATCACTGCCGCAAGCAGTGCCAAGCCGATAATCACAATGATTTGTGCCCAATACCTTTTGAACAAAAGCAAAATCCTTCGTACCGATACATCCTTCAACTTCGCCTTCGGCCGATTCCGGTCGGAAAGCCTTCCCATACTCCCTGGTCCACCTGGTCCCATCGCTCACTTATCACTCCGATCTTTCTCATCTCTGCTGCCCTATGCTACAAAGGAAATGCATAAAGGATTGCCTTCGTCACTTCATCAGCCATCCTAAGCACATGATATAACGAGGTCGTCTGCAGCACATTATATTGTCTAGGTCCATCCACATTCACGATCGCGGCAATCGTGAAATCCCCAATTGGCGGGAGCACTTTCCCTACTGATTTGCCCGGCGCCAAAGGCTGGTTCGACAGCTGATACATGCCCACACTCAATTTTTGCCCCAAACAAGCATCTATCGCGATAACCACCACATTCGGTGGAATTTCCTGCAGTCGTATCGCCAAATTACTGGCATCACAAGGTGCCGCAAGCGTTCCAATCACATGAGAATAGCCTAACTCAGCAAGTTTGCTTCCAACAAGCGGTCCGAGAGAGTCTCCAGTTGAGCGATCCGTTCCGATACATACAAAAGCAAGACCCTTAGGCTCCAGCTGTGTGCTGAGCGCAATCTTCTTCAGCTCATGACCTAACAGCTCACCATTCACCTTTTTCCAAAACTGCTCGTGCAGCTCCATTGGTTCTTTCTCCATCTTTGCCTCCCTTTCAGACATGGTCACAATTCCCTTCACCTGATGAGTTCTATTCTTTCATATGGAGGTAAGCCATGTCCACTTCCCGCTCCCACGCGTTGCACACCAAATAAGCGTTACTCAACTGAGCAAAGCCTATTCACGCTGCCTGAAGGATCATCTGTATACCCAACTTGTTTTAGTGAACCCGATTCATCCTCACAACCCGATAGTAAAGCTGACCGCTGACCTCTTGCTCCACTTCCAGATAGCCTTCTGTGTGTACATAATCACCTAACATATAAGTGGAAGCATCAGCTGAGTCTGCATGCGTTAGAAAGAGCAGCGCTACCTTATCATCGCCAACTACAAATCCTACCTGTTCCTTCACCTGGAACTTCTCGAGAATTTTCCCGTGATGGGATCGAACAATATGATGAAACCGCCAAGCCCCATCCTCATTCACGATAAAATAAAGCACGCGATTCCGATGGTTATTACTAAACTCCCTCGTCACACCGATCATGCACACCTTCTCGCCGATGCGCAAATACTCATCAACCACATGCGATTTCAGTCGCAAACGCTGCACATTCCTATTGTGAATGTAGGATTCCATCTCATCGATGGAGCGCTGATCCTTCGGATCTTGCTTGGTCGCGTAGAATACTTCTCTGATAAAGGTATCCGTCTGTAGATGCCTTGCCCCTTTGAAATGATTATAAGTTTGAAAAAATTGTGCGATCACTTCCCGAATGTCTTCCGGAATAGCAGGTCCCGTTTCCACGCGATACATGCGATCTGTCCGACCTGACATTTTAAATTTATGAAACCAGCTTCTCCAGACACTGACTTGCATGTCGTACGTGTCACCTACTTTCTTCCAACCATTTCTTCATTATAGGCGATAATTCTCAAAAATTCGATAAAAATCGCATAATTTCGCACAAAAAAAGAGCATCAGCCCGCCACGCTTTCATGAGTGAAAGACATAACGAACGTATGCTCTTGAACATCTTGCTTTTACCTGATTAGGTTTTCACCTTAAAGTACGCGTTTTGCGCCTACATATCTAGAGCCCCAATAGGAGCTCGCGAGGCTATCGACCGCTACACCACCGGACGTTGTCGCGGAAATGAATTGATTATTTCCCATATAAATACCCACATGATTGACGATGTTTGAAGCAAAGAACACAAGATCTCCTGCCTTCAAATCCGTTACTCTCGCTCCCGCTGTATCATACATTTGCACGGAGGTACGGGGCAGCTCGATACCTTTGGCCTCGAATAAATAACGAACGAAACCAGAGCAATCGAAACCTTTGGGTGTTGTGCCTCCCCATTGATAAGGCGTTCCTTGAAAAGCTGTCGCAGCTTGAATAATTTGATCTGATACGGATGGCTGAACGACCTTTGGCGCTGGGGGTGCTGGGGGGGGCGCAATCCAAGCTGGATTATGGGTCTTACCGTCGACTTCCACGATGGCGATTTTATTCGCATCATTCCAAGCAATCTCAGATCCAAACGTCTCCGTTATAAAACGTAGAGGAACATATGTATTTCCCTTAAGCAACGTCGGACTGCTCTCTAATTCGACTGACTTACTGTTCACAATAGCTTTCTCTTCGTCCGTCGTCAGTTGAATCGCTTGATCCTTGTTCTGCAAAGTGACAGTGACTTCATCGCCTTGCTTCGCCCAGCCTACTTGATAGCCTAATTTCTCAGACAGCACCCGTAGTGGAACCTGAAGTGTACCTTCCGTATCAATAAACGGCTGTACTTCTGGAAATTGCACCAATTCATCATTAACCTGAACCTTTACTGAAGAGGTGACTGTCGATGCTTGTGCAGATGGAGCGGTAAACATGGGGATGGCTGCGCCTAGCAGAGCGCATGAACAAATAAAGCTTTTTGTAAAAAGTTTCAAAACGTTGTGCCTCCTTGAAGCCTCCGAGGTTAGTTGACGGGTTCGGGAAGAGGTTTTCCCTAGTGCACCCAATTAGCCTAAGACTAACTGAGTATTCATTCACCCCAAGTAAAGAAGTCCCCCGTACCGGAGCTTTGATGCTCCGAGATTCGGCATTTTTTGTCTATATTAGACTAGCATAGTTCGATTTAGTCTGACAACTTTTGCGCAATGGTAAGTGTTTCCTTTTATGTAGTTGCGCACAAACAGCTACTCGATATCGAGTAGCTGTTTGTGCACTATTTACTCAAACTGAACTTGCAGATTGTTTATACACCTCTGTAAACATGATGTTCTTGTATGGTTGAAACTCTTTTTCCGTCAACGGACTAGGAAAACTCATGATGTATAGAGGTAGCTTCTGTTGGCCCTCTCTGAGAGGAGGCTGCGCATAGGAGAATAGGTTCAAATGAAAACCGCAGCGCTTATAGAACTCAATCCTCCGCTTGGCATCTAGCGTATTCGGTGACTCTACTTCAAGCACAATTGGCGTCGTATCGCTGCTCATATAGGACGTCAGCATTTGTTTACCTATCCCTCCGCCCCGAATTGCAGCACTTACAGCAATATGTTCCACAAATCGAAACGAACTAAAGTTCCAACTTGCCAAAAAAACCAGCATGTTCCCAGCAGCGTCTCTATTCACATGAATGTTGTAGTTGGGATGCGATAACAGTGATCGTTGTCCTTCATAGGTCCTGATCTCCGTAGCAGGAAAAGCAGATTCCATCAGTTCGAATACTTCATCAAACGAATCCTCTAGCTCCATCTGTTGGCATCTCCTTTTAGCTATAGGGTACCCAACTATGCGGCAAATTATTGAGCTACATGAACCACTAGATCATCAAAATAAGCCTACCGGATTACCCGGTCAATCGAGATAGCTCGGAACGCTGCAATGCTGCTCCCACAAGCGCCACCGAAGGATTAAGAGATGGTTTATAGGACTCCAATCTGATCATTCGTACGGTTGAGGACCGAAGTGTACCTATTCATGGCAAGAAACGCTCTTGTATAATCGGACTTGTGAAAACTAAAGCGCTTTCAGTCCTGTGATGCACATCATACATGGGCTATCTCATTCAGGCAATTCCTTGCGCGAGAGTGAAAAGGAGGTGAACGGATAAGACCGATTGCCGTACATTCTTTCAGATGAGTTCGGTTAATTGAACAAGAAGTCATTACAACCGGTAAAGGAGATTGGGAAGATGAAGAACAAATTTCACCGCCAAAGAAAAATCTGGCTGGGACTGCTTTTAGCCATCGTCGTCATCGCGCAGATTGGTTACGTCCCTCCGCACGGAGGCGTGGTCAAAGCAGCGAATAATGGATTAGCGCAGAAGCCCTATATGGGCTGGAGCAGTTACAGTATGCAAGTATATGACGGCCCATCCGGCAATTGGATATCCGAAGCGAAAATCAAGCAAATGTCCGATGTGATGCATGAGAAGCTGCAGGCGCACGGCTATGATCGTATTAATATCGACGCAGGATGGAACGGCAGCATGGACGAATACGGAAGGCCTGTTCCGAGCACAACCCTATATCCGGGCGGATTCCAGAATCTTGTCGATTACGTACACGCCAATGGTCAGAAGATTGGCATCTATCTCATCCCAGGTGTATCTCCGGATGCGGTAACCCAAAATCTTCCGATTTTTGGAGCGCCAGGCTGCACAATCGGAGATATCGCTGTTAAGCCATACAAGTATGCGGATTACTGGAATATCGGTTACAAAATCGATTTCAGCAATCCATGTGCACAGAAATATATCGATTCGATCGCTGATCTAATCGCCTCATGGGGAATCGATTTCGTTAAGTTCGATAGTGTCACGCCGGGCTCCGGGCATAATGATGTGACGATCGACGCGCGTGACGACGTCAAGGCTTGGTCAGAAGCGCTCAGCAGGCACCATATTTGGTTTGAGCTGTCCTGGGCACTCGATCACAATTACGTGGACTACTGGAAAAAATACGCCAACGGTTGGCGTGTCGATTGGGATGTGGAATCCTATGATCGTGAGGTCGGCATGACACAGTGGGCAAATATTGCCCGCTTGTTCCCAGACGCAGCATTATGGTGGCGCGATGCCGGTCCGGGAGGTTGGAATGATTTCGACTCCCTAGATGTCGGCAACGGCTCGACCTCGGGACTTACAAAAGATGAAAGACAAACGGCTGCGACGCTGTGGGCGGCATCATCTGCTCAATTCTACACCGGCGACGATTTGTCCAATCTGGACGCGTATGGTCTTGAGTTATTAACGAACGATGAAGTTATTGCCGTCAACCAAGCCGGACGCCCGGTTCACCCGGTATCCACATCAACCAACCAACAGGTATGGTATGCCAATAACGGGGATGGGACTTATACGGTGGCCCTTTTCAATCTTGCTAATAAAGGTACATCAATTAACGTCAATTGGAGCGATATCGGTCTGAGCGGATCTGCTTCCGTTCGCGACCTATGGAGCCATAAAGATCTGGGTACATACGAAACCGGTTATGGGCAGGTTTATTTGGAACCGCATGCTTCCCGCCTATTCAAAGTGACAGCAAAGACCGGTACCTCGATTGTCAATGACGATGACACAGGGATGAGATATACAGGGACTTGGCTGCGCAACGGAGGTAAAGAACTGACGCGGGACGCTCAGGATCTGTCCATTGCGATTACCGATACTCCCTCAGCTCCCAGCAATCAGAATGATAGTAATAGCACAACACCTTCCGATTCTAATGATGTATCCGTGTCCCATGCCGTATATATCAACGACAACGATCCAGCCATTCAGTATGCTAATCGATGGGGCTACAGCAGCGGCAGGTCGTTCGCCGACTACCAGGGTGACGTACACTACGGCGAACCTAATAATGGGGTTGAACCGGAGTTCACCTATACATTCACAGGCACCGGTATCGAGGTGTTTTCCGAGCAAGGCACCAGTAATGGCCGAATGGATATTTACATCGACGGTCAGCTAAAGGCAACGGCTGATGCCGAAGGTTCGCAGCATGTGGGACAATATTCCATATATAGCCTATCGGATTTGCCTCAGGGGCTGCATACGCTGAAGGCTGTAAGGAATGGCAGCGGTCAATATTATTTCATCCTAGATGCTTTAAAGGTGACGACAGAAACGCTGCTCGGACTCCCTTCTTCCAACAGCTTTAACAAGGATCAGCCAACCGATATCACGACGGAGCTGACACTTGGCTCAAGTGCACTTACTCGAATCACGAATGGCGCGACGACGCTTCAGCCAAATATCGATTACACGGTAAACGGTAACGTCGTGACGATCAAGAAAGAATATTGGCTGCAGCAGTCTTCAGGCCAAGCGACGAAGCTTGTTTTCAGTTTTGCAGGTGGCGATACGCAAACGCTGTCCATCGCAGTCACCGGAACGTCGCTTAATCCGACCCAAGCCAGCTTCGACAAGAAAACGTCAGCGCAAAATGATGTAACGACGATACTGACGCTGGGTGGAAGCAACAGCTTGACCAGCATTATGAACGGAGCAGCCAGTCTGACAGAAGGTGAGGATTATACGATTGTGAACGGCGTCGTGAAAATTCTTAAGTCGTATTTGCTACAGCAGCCGGTAGGCTTAACGAATTTGACCTTCACCTTCAGCTCAGGTAGTCCGCAGACACTTGCTATTGCCGTAAGTAATTCAGCATCTCCCGGACGGTTCTCTTATGTGAATGACGATAATGCGGAAATCCGTTACACCGGGGCATGGAACCGCAGCACCAACCGGCCAATTAATGATTATGGCAAAGATGTGCACTATGTAGAGCAAAATAATGACTACTTTACTTATACGTTCAACGGAACGGGTATCACTTATATTACTGAGATGGATCAAGGCCAAGGGGACGTCGATATGTATATTGACGGCCAGCTTCACGGAACAGCCCATACGTATGGAGCAAATGCCCATAACGAAGCCCAGAAAGAAGTCTATACTATTTCCAATTTAACGCCAGGCATCCATACACTGAAAGCTGTCAAGAGATCCGGGCAGTTTATGCTGCTGGATGCATTGAAAGTGCAGCAATCCGATCTGATTGACGTATCTGCTGCCGATTTCAACAAGGCCGCTTCATCTCAAGCCGACGTGGCCGTCAATGTAATCGGAAACGTCGAGAGCTTAATCAGCATTTCGAATGGCGCACACTCGCTCGTTAATCACACGGATTACGAAATATCAGGCAATCAGGTTACGATCAAGAAGGAATATCTGGCAGTGCAGCCTAACGGTACCTCGAAGCTGACATTTGCCTTCAAGGGTGATTACGCGGATGACGTTCACGCCACTTCCGCAAACGGAGATTTCTTCGACTATTCGTTCACAGGAACGGGTATCGAACTGATGTCTCCAACAAGTCCTGAACTAGGCGACATGGACATCTATCTCGATGGCAAGCTGGTGGAGACTGTGAATGCCTACTCTACGGCACGGAGCGCCCAACACAGCCTATTCCGCGCTGACTCGCTAGTTAATGGAGCGCACACCCTCAAAGTTGTCAAAAAATCGGGCAGCCTTATGCTCGTGGATGCGCTCAAGTTCGATGTCTCCTCGAACGGTGGCATAACGCCACCTACGCAATCAAGTGGCGGTAGCGTTCCAGATTCGAGCACAATTACCATTACGCGTACAACGCAAACCGACGGTACGAGCAAAGAAGAAGCGAAGCTGTCTGCTGACAATACCAAAGCGCTGATAGAGAAAACAAAAACATCGGGAGCGAAATCAGCGGTCATTTCCCTTCCGGACGTTAAGGATGAAGTAGCGTTAGCCAATGTCTTGATAGCAAAAGACGCACTCGGTTTACTCGAAGACAGCGGACTGAGTTTGAATCTCGACACAGCTAATGTGGAAGTGCGTATTCCAAACGCTTCATTAAAGGACATGAACGACGATATTTATTTCAACCTCACACCAGTCAAGTCAGTTGATCGTGGTCAGGAGTTAGCGCATCGGGCTAACACGGCGGCAGTCGTCTTGGCGATTGCTGGAGAAGCTAACACTAATCTTGTAGGTCGTCCTGTAGACATTGAAACGAATCTGCAAAACCGTGATGTCACACTCGTGCTCCCCATTCCGGATTCAGTACTGAGCGACGCCGATTTGGAGCGAATCGGTGTGTACATCGAGCATAGTGACGGGACAAAAGAATTCAAAAAGGGAATCGTGACGACGTTTGGCAGCGGCCGAGGTATCCAATTCACGACAAGCAAATTTAGTACGTTTGCGCTGTTGAAGGTTGACAGCAATTTGCCGCTCTTCTCGCATAATGCTTATATGCAGGGCTACGAAGGCGATTTGTTCAAGCCGGAACAGCACATCACCCGTGCGGAAATGGCCATGATTCTATCCCGCGTCGCAACGGCCAAGGAATCGGAGAGCAGCCACGCGTTCGCGGATATCCAGCCAGCGTACTGGGCAGCGGAGGCAATCGCTAAAGTAAGCCGAATGGGATTCATTCAAGGCTACGCTGACGGCACCTTTAGGCCTGAACAGCCGATAACCCGTGCGGAAATGGCAACTCTCGCTGCCCGCTTCGCATCAAACCCTGCGGGGACAGGAGCAGGCTTTACGGACACTGCCGGACATTGGGCGGAAGCAGCCATTAAGGTTTCCCAAAACGCAGGCTACCTGAAAGGCTATGCAGACGGCACCTTTGGCCCTGCCAATCTGTTGACACGAGCTGAAGCGGTTACCGTAATCAACCGTATGCTTGGCAGAGGACCACTCTATGGGCTGGAGCATTCGCCATGGAAGGACGTACCGGATGAACACTGGGCTATTCAAGATATCGAAGAAGCTTCGGTCGACCATAACTTTGTGCCGGCATCCTCAGGTGGCGAGCAGGTAACGAAATAAGTCTCGCCCGAGGAGTCATTAAAAAAAACTAAAGCATGTAAAAGATTAAGCGTATTAAGAAACGGGATCTTCACTGATGGTATACCATCGGAGAAGATCCCGTTTCTGTTCACCAACGAATTGGCAGCATGAGCAATTGCTTTGCCATATATTAACTCTGTGGGCTCTCTTCCTGCCTAATCGAGTAGGAGGGGGCGGCTAGCCCCCGACCTCTCACACCACCGTACGTCAGACTGTCTAACAACCGATTCTGAGTACTCTTCAAAACGTGGATTTATGCTGTTTTGTTCAAATAAACGCCATGCATATTTGATTTTGAGGGAGCTCGGTCTCTGAAGAGACGTATAAGTTCCTTCACTCCCTTTATATTGATCATTCTTTTGAGATTATAGGCAAGACAAATCAGATTGGTCTCAGTGCCTACTGATGCCAACCCTCGTGTTAAAAAGTATGTATAGCCCCAGTGACGTTTTATCGTCCCGAAAGGGTGCTCAACAATTTGCCCTCTTTGCTTATAAATATTACTTTGTCTACGCGTATTTTCGGTAATCTGTTCGATCACTTCTTCGTCACTAAGCCTGGTTACAGCCCTTCCACCTTTGGCAGAAGTACAGGACTCTTTTTGTCCGCAAAAATCGAAGGCTTCGCAAGTGTAACGCTTATACTCTTTCCCATCTTGTTTTCCATTCCATTTGAAAGGCAATTCATAACCCAACGGGCAAATATATCTATCGTTTATGGAATCATATTTAAAGTTCGCTTTATCAAATCCACTTGCCACTTTGTCTTGCTTTCCCTTTTGCGGCTTAATTAAGAGTTCAGTGCTTTCGTCGACAACGTCAATGATTTCAAGATAGTTATAATAGCCTGTATCGGCCAGAATTGTCGTTCTTTGATCACGAAAAACTTGCTTTGTTTTCTTAGCCATATTGGACAGTTGCCCTTGATCGTTGACATCATTGACCGTATCGCAGTCCACGATTAATTTATACTTGCTGTCCACCACAGTTTGAACATTGAAACAAACTTCATGCTTCCCGTTGTTTTTCATTGATTTGGCATCCGCATCGGTAACACAAAGCTGGCTTTCACCTGTTTCCTTGAGTTCTTGTTTCATTACCTGCAGTTCGTGCATTCTCTCTTGATAAATCGCTAACTTTTCCGTGATTTCCTGCTTTTTGAGACGATTGTCCTCCGTTAAAAAGTCACACAAATAGGCATCGATTTTTTCATCGATATGCTCTAGCTTCTTATTGATAATGCTGTCATTAAAGTGTTTCTTTTTAGAGCAGTTCGCCTTTAATTTTGTGCCGTCAATCGCGACAAGTCGACCATCAATTAAACCGAAACCTTTTAACATTAAGGTGAATTCTTTAACAGCTTTTTTATGGCTGTTTGGTTACTCTTCATGAAAGCAGATAAAGTGCCGTGGTCTGGCTGGAGCTTACCAATTAGCCACATCAGTTCCATATTTCTTTTCGTTTCGGTTTCCATCTTACGAGATGAACGGATGCCGTTCATATAACAGTACAGATAGAGCTTAAGAAGCTCTTCCCGGCGGTACGGTTTTTGCCCCGCTTTGGATCCTAAATACACCTGAAACCCTAATTCTTCTAAAGTTAAGCTATCGACGTAAGCATCAATAACTCGTACAGGGTTTTCTTCGTTTACAAAATCGTCCAATGTATTTGGCAATAAATGAATTTGATGTCTATCTTCACTTTCGATAAACGGCATGTGTGCTCATCTCCTTAGAACAGAGATTCGACAAAGGACATCCATTTTCATGCCCAAAAACGGAGAATTTTAATAATTGTTAGACAGTCTGACGTACCGTTCGGTATACGGCGGTTCATGAAACATTCCGTAAATCGTGGTATCTGTCCGCTAAACTTTTAAGTCCATTGGTTTTCCAAAACTGGTTGTCCAATGTGCGTTTTAAAATCGGACTTCCCGCAATTCGCCAGTAACCTTTTCGGGTGTTTCCCCATTCATGGGCTTTATCTTCAGGAATTCCTAGAGATAATAGCCTTTTTATTTTGGTCTTTGGTTTCTTCCATTGTTTCCAAAGGCACATGCGTAGCCTTCTTCGAATCCATTTGTCCATTTCTGTAAAGATACTTGGCGTATCTGCAAGCGAAAAGTAACCGCTCCATCCTACAAGATATTGATTTAGTTCTTTAATTCGCTCTTCCATTTTCACTGGCTTCCTTCGAGAGGTAATCTCTCGAATTTTGGCTTGCGCCTTCTGTAAGGATTGCTTTGCAATTCGTACTTTTGGCTCTTTGTTCACGCTGAAACTAAATCCTAGAAACTTGCGCTTCCATGGTCGGTCAACCGCACTCTTTGCTTGGTTCACCTTAAGTTTGAGCTTGGCTTCAATGAATTGAGTTACAGATGCCTTGACTCGTTCGCCTGCTCTTTTGGTTTTCACGTAGATGTTGCAGTCGTCCGCGTAGCGGACGAAGCGGAGTCCTCGTTTCTCAAGTTCTTGGTCTAGCTCATCCAGCACAATGTTGGATAACAACGGACTTAATGGACCGCCTTGTGGCGTTCCTTCCAAAGTTGGCTTAACTAAACCTTCCTCCATTACGCCCGCTTGTAAATATTTGCGTATGAGTAACAGAACTTTCTTGTCCTTCACCCTTGCGGCAATTTTCATCATAAGTCGGTCATGATGGACACGGTGGTTGGTAGAAGACGGCCTTAGGTTTTCACCTTTGTACCGTCAGCCCCAATCAGAACCCGACGTGCGGATTTCCCGCATCGGGCTCCCCAGAGTCGTTCACAGGTTAGC
>NZ_JCAUAN010000017.1:0-140816 GCF_059691975.1 Paenibacillus sp. J22FR5
AGATTCGACCTCACGGTCGACACCCTTGTCTTAAGCTATGGCTACTACTGCCTTCGCCATTCGGGACTTGAACCCTAGAGATAGCGCCCATGCTGGGCGCACACGGATAAAGCCCGTACGGTAATGACCGTACGGGCTTTGACAACGGCGGAGCCTTCTGACACAGGTTCTTTTATATAGCTAACGCATCTCTGTGTTCTTCATCTTCAGGGAACTCGTTCATTTCTTGGTAGGCTAGTTCTTTTTCCTGCCATGCTAGAAATCGGAAAGGATCAATCCCTAAAGCAGATACAATCTCCTGAAGCTCTAACGTCGGTTTCATTATTACTAGCCTCCACAACATAAATTAGATTAGAACTGCTATATCTCTCAATCATCATGTCATTGGTTAGGTAGAGGGAGATGTTAACTGTTACTTACTATTATTATGGCCTACACTTGTCTTTATTGATAGAGGGTTAATTTGTCGAAGCCTGTATCATTCAATTAAGTCTTAGCAAAATCTCAAGCAATTTACTTGAATTGAAATAGAAAAAGCTTGGAATCGGTTAATGAAACACCTGATTCCAAGCTTATTGTTCGGCTTTTAGCTTACGGATCCTTCCAGGACGTCCATTCGCTTCGCATAGTCCTCAGAACGCACGCGATCCCGCTCCAGGATCGGCTTCAAATATTGGCCGGTATACGACCCGGCCACCTTCACGACATCCTCTGGCGTACCCGCCGCCACGATCAAGCCCCCGCGGTTACCACCTTCGGGCCCTAGATCGATGAGGTGGTCCGCCGTTTTGATGACATCGAGGTTATGCTCGATGACCAGTACGGTTTCACCGCTCTCTACGAGGCGGTGAAGGACCTTCAGCAGACGATCGATATCGTGGATATGGAGCCCCGTCGTGGGCTCATCCAGAATGTAGATCGTCTTGCCTGTGCTGCGGCGGTACAGCTCCGCCGCAAGCTTCACGCGCTGGGCTTCGCCGCCTGACAGCGTGGTTGCTGGCTGGCCGAGGGTCATGTAGCCCAGGCCAACATCGAGAAGTGTATTCAGCTTACGATGAATCCGCGGCAAGTTCTTGAAGAACTCGCAGCCGTCCTCAATCGTCATCTCCAACACTTCGGAAATGCTCTTGCCCTTGTACTTCACTTCCATCGTCTCGCGGTTGTAACGCTTGCCTTTGCAGACTTCGCAAGGCACGTATACATCAGGCAAGAAGTGCATCTCGATCTTAATGATGCCATCCCCGCGACAAGCCTCACAACGGCCGCCCTTAACGTTAAAGCTGAAGCGGCCTTTCTTGTAGCCGCGAACCTTCGCTTCGTTCGTATTCGCGTACACATCACGAATATCATCGAATACGCCGGTATAAGTCGCTGGATTCGAGCGTGGCGTACGTCCGATTGGGGATTGATCAATATCGATAACTTTATCGATATGCTCTAATCCGACAATTTCTTTGTGCTCTCCTGGGCGAACTTTGGCTCCGTTCAAATCACGGGCCAATGTTTTAAACAGAATTTCGTTAATCAGGGTACTTTTGCCTGAACCGGAAACACCTGTCACACAAGTGAATACTCCTAACGGTACTTTAGCTGAAACGTTACGGAGGTTATTTTCTTTGGCGCCTTTGACTTCAATCCATTTGCCATTCGGCTTGCGTCGCACAGCTGGAATCGGGATGAATCGCTTGCCGCTCATGTACTGACCGGTTAGCGAGTTCTCGTCTTCCATGAGCTCCGCAGGTGTGCCTTGGGCAATGACTTGTCCGCCATGGATTCCGGCACCAGGACCGATATCTATGATGTAATCCGCCGCCAACATCGTGTCTTCATCATGTTCCACGACGATGAGCGTGTTGCCCAGATCACGCATATGCTCAAGCGTTTGAATTAACCGTGTGTTATCTCGTTGATGCAGACCGATACTCGGCTCATCTAGGATATAGAGGACGCCCATTAAACTCGAACCGATTTGCGTTGCCAATCGAATCCGTTGCGCCTCTCCGCCAGACAAAGTGCCTGCCGCACGGTGCATCGTCAAGTAATCAAGACCTACATTCACAAGAAATCCTAGACGCGCTCTAATTTCTTTCAAAATCAAATTGGAGATCGTCAGCTCCCGTTCATTCAGCTCTAGACCCTTAAACCATTCCTCCGCTTCCCCGATAGAAAGAGCGGTTGCGTGTGCGATGTTTTTTCCGTTAATCGTCACGGCAAGTGTCTCCGGCTTCAAACGGTGCCCCTTGCACTTCGGACATGGCTTCGTACTCATGTAGGACTGGATATGTTCACGAATGCCTTCAGAGAAGGTATCCTTAAATCGACGTTCTAGGTTACGAATAATACCCTCGAAAGGAACCAGCGCTTCCTTCGATGCTCCCATATCGTTCTCATAGCGGAAACGAATTTTCTCGCCACCCGTTCCATATAGGATCACCTTCATTTGGTCGCTGCTGATCTCTGAGACCGGTACATTACGCGGAATCTTGTAGTGCTCACAAACAGCAGCAAGAAACTGTGGATAGTAGTTGGATGTACTGCCCGCCCACGCTTCAAATGCACCCTCTTCTATTGTTAACTTGTTATCGGGAACGAGCAGGTCGGGATCGACAATCATCTGACTGCCTAAACCGTCACAATCCGGGCAAGCACCAAATGGACTGTTGAATGAAAACATCCTTGGCGCAAGCTCTTCAACACTGAAGCCACATTCAGGGCATGCTAAATTCTGGCTGAACAATAGTTCTTCTTTGTCCATAATATCCACGATGACGCGGCCATTCGCTAATTTAAGCGCTGTTTCGAGTGAGTCTGCCAGACGTGTTTGCACATCATCTTTGACCACGATTCGGTCGACAACCACGTCAATCGTGTGCTTCTTATTCTTATCGAGCTCAATTTTCTCCGAAAGATCGACCGTTTCCCCATTAACGCGTACCCGAACGAATCCTTGCTTCTGAACATCCGTAAACAACTTCGTGTGTTCACCTTTGCGGCCCGAAATGAGCGGAGCAAGAATTTGAATTTTGGTGCGCTCCGGATACTCCATAATACGATCCACCATTTGTTCTACGGTTTGTGCGGTAATCTCGATACCATGCGTAGGACAGTGAGGCCGCCCGATACGAGCGAACAACAGCCTTAAATAGTCGTAAATCTCAGTTACAGTTCCCACCGTGGAACGTGGATTACGGCTTGTTGTTTTCTGGTCGATTGAAATGGCTGGTGACAAGCCTTCAATTGAATCAACATCTGGTTTATCCATCTGCCCAAGAAATTGACGCGCATAAGCAGATAACGACTCCACATAGCGCCGCTGCCCTTCTGCATAAATCGTATCAAAGGCCAGTGATGATTTCCCCGATCCACTTAAGCCCGTCAGAACAACGAACTTATCACGCGGAATGATGACATCAATATTTTTAAGATTGTGAGCTCTAGCTCCTTTAATAACGATCTGATCTCTAGACACAGATACCCTTCCTCTCCTATGTGAAGCTGAACCCTCTTCTAAGCATCAGCCTTCATTTCCATGATGGCGTCACGAAGCTGTGCCGCACGTTCGAACTGCAGATTCTTCGCCGCCTCTTTCATCTCGACTTCTAAGCGCTCAATGAGGGATGCTCGATCTTTCTTCGACATCTTAGCACCCTTCACATCAGCTAGATAATCTGACTTCTGTTCTGCGACCTTGGTTGCTTCGATCACATCACGGATTTTCTTCGCAATCGTCTGCGGTGTGATGCCCAGTCTTTCATTGTTAGCTTCCTGCAAGGCCCGACGACGATTGGTCTCCGAGATCGCCTTCTCCATAGAATCGGTGATCTTATCGCCGTACATAATGACGCGACCATCCGAGTTCCGCGCCGCACGGCCGATCGTTTGAATCAACGAACGCTCGGAACGGAGGAATCCTTCCTTATCCGCATCCAAAATGGCAACAAGCGACACTTCGGGTAAATCAAGACCTTCCCGGAGAAGGTTGATTCCGATCAGCACGTGGAAAGTCCCCAAACGCAAGTCCCTCAGAATCTGCATCCGCTCAAATGTCTTAATATCCGAGTGCAAATAACGCACTTTAATCCCAATTTCCTTGAAGTAATCGGTCAAATCCTCCGACATCTTCTTCGTTAAGGTGGTCACAAGCACCCGCTCGTCTTTGCGAACACGGTCTTGAATTTCTGCGATGAGATCATCAATTTGACCTTTGGTAGGACGCACTTCAATAATCGGATCCAACAGCCCTGTTGGCCGAATAATTTGTTGAATCATCGTCGGGCAATGTTCTAATTCATAAGGGCCCGGCGTTGCTGAAATATATAAAATTTGACTGACCTTCTCCTCAAACTCCTCGAAACGCAGCGGACGGTTATCCAGTGCGGAAGGCAGACGGAAGCCGTGGTCAACCAACACATCTTTCCTCGCTTTATCCCCGTTAAACATCGCGCGAATTTGCGGTAACGTCACGTGAGACTCATCGACCATGAATAACATGTCGTCTGGGAAATAATCCATCAGCGTATACGGTGTTGCTCCCCGCTCACGGAATGTTAATGGACCCGAGTAATTCTCGATTCCTGAGCAGAAACCCATCTCTTCCATCATTTCCATATCATAGCGCGTTCGCTGCTCCAAACGTTGTGCTTCCAGAAGCTTACCTTGCTCCTTCAGCTCGGCAAGCCGTTCCTCCAGCTCCCGGCCAATATTCACGAGCGCACGTTTCATCGTATCCTCGCCTGTCACGAAGTGAGACGCCGGAAAAATCGCAATATGATCCCGTTGGCCGATAATCTCACCCGTCAGGACATTGATTTCAGTAATCCGCTCAATCTCATCGCCAAATAACTCAACGCGGACTGCGTGTTCACTATGCGAGGCCGGGAAAATCTCCACAACATCGCCACGCACACGGAACGTACCGCGAACAAAGTTCAGATCATTGCGTTGATATTGAATATCCACGAGTCGATGCAGGATTTCCGTTCGTGATTTCTCCATCCCCACACGTAACGAGAGCAGCAAATTGCCGTACTCCATCGGTGAACCCAAGCCGTAAATACACGATACGCTGGCAACAACAATAACGTCGCGACGTTCAAATAACGAGCTTGTCGCCGAGTGACGAAGCTTATCGATCTCTTCATTGATGCTGGAATCTTTCTCGATGTAAGTGTCGGAGGAGGCAATGTAGGCTTCTGGCTGGTAGTAATCATAGTAACTAACGAAGTAGGATACCGCATTATGAGGAAAAAACTCTTTGAATTCGCTGCACAACTGTGCGGCTAAGGTTTTATTGTGGGCAATAATCAAGGTTGGTCGGTTTAGTTTGGCTATCACTTGCGCTGCTGTGAACGTTTTCCCTGTTCCCGTAGCACCGAGCAGCGTCTGATGCTTGTTGCCGGCTTGTATGCTCTGGACGATCTCCTCAATAGCTTGAGGCTGGTCCCCTTGCGGAAGAAAATCTGATACAAGCTCAAATTTCTTAGAGCTCATGACGAGTTCACTCATCCATTATCACCCTCATTGTCGAAATAAATCGAACTTTTATCCTATAAACTTTCCCAAACGACATTCCGATATAGAAGTCTATGGAACTTTTACGTACATATATGAAGGATTGCAATAACTATCCAACATAAGAATGTTTGTTCTCGTTTTTCCATTATACTATTTTTAAATCATGGATGCAAACAGCTTTATCTGTTTTAACCTTATTCAAAGCGGCTTTCGCCGTGTTTTGGTTCCTATTCTTTTTATGCTAATTAGGAGTGGTACAGTCATGGATTTGACAACAGTATTAGGATTACTATTAGGTCTTGCAGGTTTAATCGGCGGGTATATGTGGGATGGCGGTCATATCAGCTCCTTGATCATCCCCAGCGCATTGCTCATCGTGTTCGGCGGAACCTTCGGTGCAGTCGCCGTTAGCTTCCCTGGCTCTATATTAGCCAAAATCCCCAAAGCACTCGGCGTTGCCTTCATGCAAGTGAAACGAGATCCTGGTGCAACCATCAACGAAATTGTCGAAATGGCTTCTATCGCTCGCAGAGAAGGTGTACTTGCCCTTGAACAGCGCGCTCAGGAGCACGATAACCCATTTTTGAAAGACGGATTAATTATGGTGGTAGACGGAACAGACCCCGAGCTAACAAGGCAAATTCTAGAGCTTGAAATGGACGCCATTGAACATCAAATTAATAATATGTCAAAAGTATTCGAAGCTGGTGGCGGATATGCGCCAACAATGGGGATTATCGGTACAGTCATGGGACTTATTCACGTTCTAGGAAATCTAGAAGATCCTTCCTCACTCGGCCCAGCCATTGCGGTTGCCTTCACAGCTACTCTCTATGGTGTTATGAGTGCCAACTTGGTTTATTTGCCAATCGCTAATAAAATTAAAGTCCGCGGTAAAGAAATGGTCAATGAAATGGAATTGATGCTAGAGGGCATCCTTGCCCTACAGGCTGGTGAAAATCCGCAATTAATTAAGAAAAAACTGAACTCCTTCCTCCATGATAAATCGAAAAAAGCCGTAGAGGAGGATGACGTTAATGGCGAGGCGCGGTAAGAAGCACGAAGAACATGTTAACCATGAAAGATGGCTTATTACTTACGCTGACTTAATTACGCTTCTGCTCGTATTTTTCATTATTATGTATGCGATGAGTAAAGTGGATGTTCAAAAGTATGCCGTTTTGGCGCAAGCCTTAAACCTGCAATTCCAAAAAGCTGACTCCATCTTGGATAAAAACCATGGTATCAGCGGTTCGATGACCCCGAAGCAAGGTGACGCGGACAGCAAGGACAAGGATTTCACACAACATAATCAAGACGAGCAGAAAGAAGAGCATGACAAGACGAAGACAGAAGACAGCGAGAAAGAAAAGCGGGAGAAAGAGCTTCAGGATCTCTTAAAGCAAGTACAAGCTTATATTAAGGATCAAAATTTAGAAGCGCAAGTATCCGCCAGTGATACGGAACGCGGTGTAGCGATCACGCTCAATGACTTATTCCTGTTCGATTTGGGAAAAGCGGATCTGAAGGCGCCATCCTTCCCGATTCTGCAAAAACTAGCCTCACTCTTTCCAACATTGAAAAGTAAGGTCAGCATCGAAGGTCACACAGACGACTTACCGCTTGCTCCAGGATCTCCTTATAAGGATAACTGGGGACTATCGTTTGCCCGTTCCCTTTCTGTTCTTCGCTATTTCAGCGATACGGCTAATCTAGATGATCATAAATTCATTGCTACCGCCTATGCGGATACCATGCCTAAAGTGGCCAACTCGAGCGATGCGAATCGCAGTAAAAATCGCCGCGTTGAAATCATTGTTTTACGGAACGATATTGCGCCAACGACTCCTGTTCAATAAATTACATCATCCACGGACGTATAATAGCCCTATATTCACTGCATAGTGGAGATAGGGCTTTGCTATGTTCTGCTCTGGTGATCAATGTGCATGCTCAAGCGTTTTGCCGACAATTCATGCAAAAAAAGAGCCGTCCTCTCCGTAGATTTCTCTACTGTGGGGACAACCCTTATCTCACAATGACTTCGTTGAATTGTTCGGTAACAAGCCCGTTAACTTGTTTCGCAAATAGCTAAACAGGTGCATGGGACGCTGCTCCAAGAAATACAGGACATCCTGATCTGGAGCCAGGAGAATGCCTAATTGATGATGATCTCCGTCAAAAATCCCTCGCTTCAGGAACCGAACCTCTCCTTGATCGTTCAGAACTTCCAGCCGGCAGAAAGCTGAATTCAGCCCCATCGCTGCGTGCAAATCCGTCTTCGTCTTGATTTTGTGCCCATTCACCTTGTGAATGATCTCACCGATACGAATGCCTAGCTCTTGGGCAGGACTATTCGGTACAACCGAAAGCACCATGAGCCCGCGTTCGGAGTGAATGTAGAAGGGCGTCCGCTTCGCTTCAGCCCATTGGTTATAGAACAGCACCCCTTCGTGAAGGGCTATGCTAAGGATCGCGCCTAGCAGCACGAGCGGCGTCCAATAGTGGGCAGCAATAGCTGCACCTAGCAGTAGGAGTCCGTACAGGTAGAGCAGATTAGCGCTAAATCGCGCCTGTTTCTTCGGCAGCTTCGAAATGGTGAGTTCCGTGAAACCAATCATCGCTGGGAAAGCTAGCAGTGTCCAACCTGCGCTCAGGTTCGAGGCAAACAGGGTTTGCCACTGCAAGCCGAGTTCACTCCCGCCAGCCATCGGCACTAGGAGGAACAGTGGGACAGGCCAAAAACCTTGCAGCTGCTGCCCGCCAATCATTTGCCCGCGCTTCCCTTCAAGAAATAGCGGCGTAGCCATTCTCGCTCCTTGGAAGCCGACCAGCACTCCCTCCAAGAGGTGCAGAACACCAACAATAACCAACAGGGAGGGGATATCCGCACTCGCGATGGTCTCGAGGATGTCATACGATTCGCGAAGGCTCGCAGCATTCGGAAACCATGAGAAAATCACTTGTGCAATCCCTAGAATCCCTACCGCGTAAGCTAAACACAAGAACCTGATGCGCAGAATCATCAGAACAACCGTTACCACCCATAGTACAATCACAATATCAACTTGGATCGAAACACCGACGAACAGGAGTAACACCGAGGCAACCAGCCCGCCTAACCATCCCCAAAGCACCACGCGCCACGTTTCGCTCAATAAGGAATGAAGACGTGTGTGAAATAACTTCCGTTCTAGTTGGATTTGCTTCCTGTAATGCAGAACAATAAATAATACACCTATATAGTAAAAAGGATTCGTAAACAGCCGCCCTACTGCAAGCAGCGCTCTGTCCAATAATTGAAACCACACATCCATACGAATCTAGGCTCCTTGGTAAATAGAAATAGGAAGGCCGCCTAAGCAACCTTCCTACACTAGTTCGACTGCAAAAGCTTATTTCCTGCCGCTCTTGCACAATTTCCATTAACTTACGGTCATTATTTCCCTAGCTGTTTCTGAATTTGGTAGACCGCTGCTTTCAGCTGTGAGTCGTTTTTCGGATCACGGATTTGCGCTAAAATTGCTTTTTCAATTTTGGCCGCTGTATCCGTATCTACCTCACCAGTCACAGGCAAGTCGTTCGTACGTTGGAATGCCTTGACTGCCATTACTGTTTTGTCACTGAAATAGCCATCCGTCCGTTCTGGATTGAAGCCAAGACCTGCAAGCATCAGCTGCAAATTCTTTACATCATCGCTTGTACTGTCTTGTTTCAGCACTTCCTTCTTCGTCAGCGGAGCCGCTTTGAAGTACCCTGGCTGCTCTACAGCAATATCCGGCGTGATGCCTTTTTTATGAATCCAGTTGCCATTTGGCGTCAGCCATTTGTACACCGTCATCTTAATATTGCTGCCGTCGCCCATTTCCTTCTCGAACGTCACTTGAACCGTCCCTTTTCCATAGGACGTTTCTCCAACGATTTTACTGCCAACTGCTTCTTGGAATGCACCTGCCAAAATCTCAGATGCGCTCGCGCTTCCTTTATTAATCAACACGGTAACTGGGTAATTCTTGCCTTTACCAGTGGAAGGTGTCGGCTCCCGCTTCCCGTCGCGATTCTCAACTTGCACGATTGGCGTTCCACTCTTTACAAATGGATTCACGATATCCACTACGACATTCAATAGACCGCCAGGATCATTACGAACATCGATGACAAGTCCTTTCATCCCTTTGGCCTCAAGGTTTTTCAGCTCTTCCGCAAAACGAACCGCGGTGTTGGAGGAGAATTGACGAATCTCGATTTTTCCAATCTGATCCTGCATCATTTCACCATAGACGGTTTCAACATCAATATTGTCTCGGACCACGATGACTTGCACTGGATCTCCTGTCCCTTGACGCAATAAATCCAGCTTAGCCTGCGTACCCTTAGGTCCGCGGATTTTCATGACTGCTTGATTCAAGGTAAGCCCGTCCAATTTATCGCCATTCACAGAAAGGACAACATCTTTGGATTGAATCCCCGCTTTCTCTGCAGGTGAACCCTTAATCGGTGATACGATCACGAATTTACCATCCTCAAGCGATACCTCAGCCCCGATGCCTTGGAAAGAGGATGTAATACTTTCATCGAACTGCTTCGCTTCTTTCTGATCCATATACACAGAGAACGGATCTTCTAACGATTCCAGCATCCCGTTAATAGCACCGTTAACTAACTGATCATGATCAGGCTGTTTCAGATACTTGCTCTCAATCAGCTGAAACGTGGTTGCGATTTTGCTTAAATCCTTGCTTGAGAGTCCGGACGTAGCGGATACCGAAGTAGCCGTTCCACCCGTTGTTTGCTCTTTCTGTCCCCAAGTAAAGGATGGATCTACAATCGTTAATGTAACAATACTGCTTGCAAACATAGCTAACAGAACAAATACAATGACCGTGCGACCTTTGAATTGCAAAGCGAGATTCACCACCTTTTTCCTAAAACCGAATTTGAGTTAGCCTGTTTGTAGTATATGACAAGCCCTTCCTCTTTTATGAAAAAACCTCTATCGAGGTCATTCATGGATGAGCGACCGCGTATAGAGGTAGGCTTTATCGCCAATAAGAAAGCCTTTTTCGGGAACCGAAAACTTATACTTTCTTATGTGGTAACCAAGTTGTCCTATCGCAAGAACGGTTTAGGATCGGTAGGCACTTCATTTTTCCTTACTTCAAAATGCAAGTGATTGCCGGTTGCCTGACCCGTGGAGCCTACGCCGGCAATTTTATCACCGCGCTTCACGACATCACCGACTTTGACATAAATCCCATCATTCATGATATGTCCATATACCGTCCACAGCCCATTCCCATGATCGATAATGACACAGTTCCCGTAGCCGTTCATCCATGAAGCGTAAATCACAGAGCCATTCTCCGCCGCTAGAATCGGTGTTCCTTTGGGCGCACCTAAGTCAATGCCTTTATGATTCTCAGGTTTCCCCGTGACGGGATTAATACGATAACTAAAATCAGAGGTAATTGGCGCTTGTACAGAGAGAGGGTATCCGAGCTTGCCGCCCGCATACGTAAAAGGTGACTTCGCATTGCTTGCCGCCCGCTTCTTCGCTTGCAAATCCGCCTCTTGCTTCGCTAATTGTGTAATCTGATTATCGCTTTCCTCCGAAATCTCCTCTAGCACTTTCTCTTGCTTGGAGAGTGAAGCAATCTTCACTTCCTTCGCCTTTTCTTTCGCTTGCAGATCGTCTCGCAGGGCATCCGCTTCCGCATAAAGCCCCTTCACGCTCTCAAGCTGCTTCTCGGTTTCGGCCTTCTTCTGCGTAACCATCTCTTTATCTTTCATATTCGACTCTAGTATTTCTTTATCTTGATTCACAATAGATTTAAGCGCTTCGATCCGATTCAAAAAATCAGAGAAGCTCGTCGCACTCAACACCACGTCCATGTAGGAAACGAATCCGTTCATATACATCAGGCGAACACGGGATTTCAGCATATTGTCGCGGCTTTCAACGCGTGCGGCGGCTTCATCCAATTGTTTCGCGTTAGCTTCCAAGTTGTCTGATACTTGGTCAATTTGCTCATTCAGTTGCGTTAGCTTTTTACTTGCTTCGTTGACCTGGTTGACAAGGGCATTCATATCCTTCGTCGTCTGGTCCTTCTCTGATTGCACCTTCGTGATTTGGTTTTGGGCGTTATTGGCTTTCTGCTGCGCTTCCGCCTTCTGCTTCTTGAGCTGCGTCAACTGCTGATCGATCTTGTCCGTTGCCGAAGCGGCATAGCTTGCCGCATTAGGGATGGTCAGTGAAATTGCCATTCCTAATGTCAGCACTACAGGTAGAATTTTCTTCTTCAAGCACGTAGCCTCCCCATCTTCAAGCGTTTTATGCTGCATGTATGGTTTGAATCTCTTACGTTCTGAATTAAAATAAACGACTACGCCGTCCATTTAGGACGAGTGCGTTTATCCAAAAATATAGCCGTCCTATTGCGTGAAACATATTAATTCTTATATTTCTACAAATCTATGAATCTTTGAAAATGAGAAATGAAAAGAAGATGAAAAAGGAGGCAGAGGAACACTCTACCCCAGTTTCATTTAAGGTTACCTCTATACGCGTAGGAATTTCCTTACGGAGATGAGGGAACCCCATACCCCAATCACAATGCCCAAGCCGATCAACAAAACGGTCATCGTAGGCGCAATATTTTCGAAAGGTGTCAATTTAATCATCAACAAATTCAAATTCAATGAGCTTAAGTTGAGCAATTTCCAATAGCCTGCAAGAATGATTGCTGTTGGGATGGCAGATCCAATGAAGCCGAGCAAAGCACCTTCAATGAAGAACGGCCAACGAATAAAGGAGTTTGTGGCACCCACAAGCTTCATAATCGAAATTTCCCGTTTTCTAGCTAAAATCGTGATTTTGATCGTATTGGCAATTAAGAATACCGCTGTAAAGGAGAGCAAAACTACGATGCCGATACCGATCCAGCGTGCAATCTTCGTTACTTTAAACAGGGCTTCAACGGTTCCTTTGCCGTAATTCACCTTATAAATAGGCTTCGGATCCTTGCCGATGTTTAGTGCAGAGATTTGGTCCGCCACACTCGCCACATTCCGCGGATCGTTTACTTCGATCGTGAACGCATCGTTTAGAGGATTGTTATCTCCTTCGAAGCCATCTAGGAGTGCCTTCCCACTATCGCCAAGCTTCTCGCGCAAATAGACAAGTCCCTCTTGCTTCGAAACAAATTTAATCGTTTTGACTTCAGGGATCCCTTGGATTTGCGTTTGGAGTGCCGTGATTTGATCCTGGGCAGTGTTAACCTCCAGATACACATTGATCTCGACCTGTTGCTCAATTTGTGTGGCTACATCATTGACATTTAAGGTTATGAGTACGAAAACACCAAGAATAAATAAGGAAATCGCAATGGAGCTAATCGACGCGAACGTCATCCAACCATTTCGCACGACATTTTTCGTACCTTCTCGCAGATGACGAGAAACTGTACTAATCTTCATAGCCATATTCCCCCCGTAATTGATCGCGAGCAATAAGGCCATTCTCAATCGCAATAACGCGCTTACGCATCGTATTTACGATTTCTTTGTTATGCGTGGCCATGACAATGGTGGTGCCGCGGAAATTAATTTCCTCCATCAATTTCATAATTCCCCATGACGTATCAGGGTCGAGATTTCCTGTCGGTTCATCAGCGATAATGACGGAAGGGCTGTTGATTATTGCCCGGGCAATGGCAACACGCTGTTGTTCGCCACCGGATAACTGCGATGGAAGTGAGTTTGCTTTGTCTTTCAGCTTAACGAGTTCAAGGACTTCCATGGTGCGTTTCTTGATTTGCTTCTTCGGAGCCTCAATAACTTCCATGGCGAAAGCTATATTTTCAAAAATATTTAATTTCGGAAGTAAACGATAATCTTGGAAAATAACGCCAATATTCCGACGAACATAGGGAATTTTGCGTTGCTTCAACTTTTCTAAATTAAAGCCGTTCACAAAAATTTGACCTTTGGTCGGTCTTTCTTCTCTATACATCAACTTCATGAAAGTAGATTTACCTGCGCCTGAAGGCCCAACCACATAGACAAATTCATTGCGGTCCACTTTTACATTAATACCTCTTAATGCGTGAGTCCCGTTGGCGTATGTTTTCCATACGTCCTGCATTTCGATCACAATATCACATCCTAATTATATAGATAGCCTATATCCATTCGACACAAAAGGTGAAAATCCTTCTAAATCCTCTTTGAAATTCATGGGGAATACCGTCATTATACCATGGTTTGTACATATTTTAGCCGAATCAGGAATATGTACTAAATGGGCAGGGAGATTGATACATATAGAGAGACAGGCCGTATCACATTCGTATGTAAAGGAGTGGCTGTTCATGACACGCTCATTCAGAAACCCCATCCCCTATCTCTCTGTCGCTCTTAGCTTGTTCGTGACGTGCGGCATTGCACTCTACTTATATGGATCTCAATCTACATTCCCCGCTAATGTCACAATTGCAGGCTGGCGTGTAGGCGGAATGTCCTACGCATCTTTTCAGTCAGAGTTAGCGCAACGCCTGAATCAACTGTCATCTTTCCCGATTTCCCTGCACACGTCCTATTCGGAAATTCCTGCCAAAGAGCTGCCGCTCGGACAACTTGGTATTCGCTATGACCAGCGTGTTCTAACAGAATCCATGCAGCAATTAACCGGAGACTCCCTGCTAGGTCGTATCAAAGCGCGCTGGACCCTGCGAAATGCCAATATCCCGCTCCAAGTCTCCGTCGATTCAACCCAGCTTACTGCGACTGTGAAGGACACTTGGAAAGAGCTGTATTCGAAACAACCCGTTGCCGCCAAGCGAATCCTCAAATCTCAAGATCAGGTTACCTACGAGCCAGAGCGCAATGTGCTAAGAATTGATACCACGCACTTGCAAGAGCAGCTGCAAACCATCGCCCCTACCTTGGGTACCTTGACGCACGCCGCGCCGATAGGGCTCTCTTTGCCCGTATTCGAGCTGAGCCCCTCCGTAACGCTGGCAGCCCTGAAGCAGCAGGGCATCGATGGCAAAATATCCGAATTCACGACCCTGTTTCCCCTATCTGGGGAAGGACGGGTTCACAATATACGCGTAACCGCGACATCCATTCAAGATTACCTGATGGCACCCGGCGATACGTTCGATTACAGCAAAATTATTGAACAAACAGAAGCCAAATTCGGCTACAAGGAAGCACCCGTAATCCTGAATGGGAGCCTCGTCCCAGGCATTGGCGGCGGCATTTGCCAAGTATCCTCGACACTCTATAACGCAGTCCTCCGAAGCGGCCTTGAAATTGTTGAGCGGCGCAATCACTCACTCCCTGTCAGCTACGTCCCTCTTGGGCAGGATGCCACATTCGCTAGTGGTTATATTAATTTCAAATTTCGTAATAATACGAACAGCTATGTCTGGATTCGAACCATAACGACGGATTCGGCGGTTACCGTGAAGCTTTTTGGCCATCAGACGCCTTCGATTACATATGACATTGACTCCAAGGTTGTGGAAACCATTCAGCCACCGGTCAAATATGTGAACAATCCGAGCTTAAGCCCAGGCTTAGAACGCCCGATCTCTACAGGAAAGGTCGGTTACAAGGTTGAGACCTATCGGATCAAGCGTGAAAACGGCACGCTCGTCAGCAAAGAGTTAATCTCCAAAGATCAATACTCAGCTGTACCGACAGTTATCGCCGCAAACCGCAAAGACATCCAAACGGAAGATCGTAACCCCGCTGCACCGAAGCAGCGTATTATTGAAGATGGCGTCAAGGGACCTGCTGTACAATGATAAACAATAAATGTGATTAAAACATGAAGGTCATGTGACTGTAGTTACTACGTCATTATGACTTTTTTCTTTTATGATAAGACTATGGAAAGAGTATTGAAGGAGGCATATCGATGAGTAAAGCGGATTATTTCAAAGAATTAAACTATCGTCTGCGCGGACTTCCCGAGAAGGAACGTCAAAATATATTAAAGGTTTACGAAGAATTATTTCAAAAAGCTGTAGAAAATGGTAAGCACGAAGATGAGGTTGCGCAATCTCTCGGCTATCCGCGCGTACCTAACTGGGATGCACAGAAGGATGCAACTCCAGCTGTTCCCGTACAAGAGAAAGCTCATGACCATACAACAAGTTCGTATGAAGCTCTTGCAAATCATGCTGATGATGATGCTACGTATTTGAGTGAAGATCAAGTAGAAAAGACAGCTATCCCCTATGCCAAAACACCTGAGCCACCAGCTGCTGGACCTAAAATTCCTGTACAAGCGCCTGAAGCTTGGGAGCCGCCTTCCTATACGCAGCCGCCTCAGCCAAATTACCCCCCCATGTATAACTCGCCTTATCCGAAATCTTATCCAACGAAGCCAGACACGGGGATTAAAGCGATTATTATTTCGATTATGCTCGGTTTCTTTAATCTCATGTTCGTCGTAGGTCCTTGGTTCGGGGTTTGCGCCGCGCTGATCGCGTTGTTTGCTGCAGGCTTTGCCCTTCTGATTGCGCCCATCATCGGCGTGCTCACTAGCTTAGCGGGAACAACTGGCAGTGACTTTCAATTCATTTCATTTTCCCTGCTTGCCTGCTTCGGCTTAGGAATCATCATCACTACGCTTAGCTCTTGGCTGCTCAAGCAGTTTTTCAAGCTTAGCTGGAAGTACATCCAATTCAACGCCAAACTGATTAAGGGGGTTTAAGCCATGCAACGTAAAGTGAAATTTTTCTTATTGACTGGCTTTATCTGCCTTGGGGTAGGCCTGATTGGAGCTGCTGTATCCTTCCAGTCCCTCGACTTTGATACAGGCGTCTCAAAAATTGCTATTGAGAAAAAGATAGCCGCAGCGAATATCGATACATTGATTATTGATAATCATATCTCAGGCATCACCTTCGTTCCTAGCAATTCGGATGAAATTAGCGTTCGTCTAGTTGGTGCTGCGCGGTCCGAAAATGCACAGAATTGCACGGTCGAGGCCACGACAGAAGGTACGAATACATGGCGAGTGAACGTATGCACGAACAAAAAGCCGCATATTAACATTGGATTTGACTTAACAGAATTAAAAAGCTTACTTAGTGGTCAATCCCTTCGCCTACGCACAGAAGTCAGTCTTCCAGACAAGCTTTACAAGGGGATTACGGTTTCTACAGATACAGGCGGAATCACGTTCAAAGAAGTGAAAGCTGAGAAGCTAACCGCTAGTACGGATACAGGCGGGATCACGGTTGACCGCTATGAAGGGAAAACACTCAATCTGCAAACGGACACAGGCAGTATTCACGTCAATGACGGACAGGGCAATGTGAAGCTCAAAACCGATACAGGCAGCATTACAGCAGCGCTCCGGGATCTTGGTGATTCGGTTTCGCTCGAATCCGACACAGGCAGTATTCGCCTGCAGTTAGATCCTACACCTACAGATGTTAGCTTTGATCTGAGTTCAGACGTAGGCAGTACCAATCTGGATGTGCCAGGTGTGAACGTACAGCAACGAACCAGTCATAACAAAGCGAAAGGCTCAATCGGCAATGGCAGCAAAAAAGTAACGGCTCGCACGGATACCGGTTACATTGAGGTTAGAGGTAGATAGTAAGCGACATATTCTGATGAAAGAACGAGGCTATCTCTTAGGTCTATTTAGACCATTTGAGTCAGCCTCGTTTTCTATTTCAAATAGGTCTGAATCTTTTCAAGGAGTCGATTCCAATCAATCGGCTTCGTATCGAAGTCATCGCATCCTGCCTCGAAAGCCATCTCCCGATCTGCAGCCATCGCATGGGCGGTTAGGGCAATAATCGGGATGTCCTTCGTCTCTGGTGCTGCTTTGAGCAGACGTGTGGCATTCCAGCCATCCAGCACAGGAAGGCTCATATCCATAAGAATAAGGGCTGGTACTTCGCTCCTTGCTGCGTCTACACCTTGCTGTCCATCCGTTGCCATGATGACTTCATAGCCTTTGCGCATTAGACGGCGGGACAGCATGTCACGATTCATTTCGTTATCTTCGACTAATAATATTTTAAACATCGTCGTCTGCTTCCTTCTTGCTTCGAATATAAGCTTGCTCCCCATGGTTCTGGTCACTCATCGAACTAGCCATGAGGCTGCGAATTTCATGTAACAGCGTTTCGCGTTTAAAGCTTCCTTTTTGGATAATGTTTTTCACATAGCCGTTCAGTCGCAAACGATCCTCTGACGCGATATCCTTCGCCGTTACCACAACGACCGGAATCCATTGCCATTCCTCACGTTTGCGCAGTTCCGTTACGAACTCGAATCCATCCATGCCCGGCATCATTAAATCTAGCAGAATCAACTGAGGCAGCGCTTGTGACATCATATTCAAGGCCGCGCGCCCATCCTTTGCTTTTGTTACCTTGAAGCCTTCTCTCTCCAACATTTGAGTCATCATGTGACTTGTTGTAACATCATCCTCTATGACGAGTACAGCGTTGGTTTGCCGCTCTGGGATATGCTTATTCAGCACAGAAATCAATTTATCGATATAAACCGGTTTGGTCAAAAATTCCGCTGCGCCAAGCGCATAGCCCATATTTTTGTCATCGGTCATCGACATCATGATAACGGGAATGCCGGATAATTCCGGGTCGTTTTTGAGCGTCGTCAGAACGGTCCAGCCATCCATCCCCGGCATAAGTACATCTAAGGAAATCAAGGTAGGCCGCAGCTCTCGGGCGAGTCGAACGCCTTCTTCTCCATTTTGGGCCAGAGCAACCGTACAGCCTTCTTTACTGAGAAAACGCTGCATCTGCTGCAGCATAGCCGGGTCATCATCAATGACTAGCACCGTGCGGTTTTCCTGTGTCGTGGGTGGGCTGCTCTCCTGGAATGAGTCGTCGCTGCCGCTCGCACGATTCTCCTCCATGGGCAACCATGCGGTAAAGGTTGTACCTTGACCATATACACTATCGACGGTGATGTGACCGCCCATCATTTGGCACAGCTTCTGTGAGATCGCGAGTCCAAGCCCGGTGCCTCCGTACTTCCTTGTTGTCGAGGAATCGGCTTGCTTAAACGCTTGAAATAAATGTTCCATCTGCGGGGCTGTCATGCCGATACCGGTGTCTTGAATGCTAAAACTAATGCCCGTCTGCCGATTAACCCTTTCATAACCAACAGTTAGCCAGATCGTACCATCCTTCGTAAACTTACTGGCATTGCTCAACAAATTGAACAGCACCTGCATCAGCTTCGTGACGTCCGTCCTTATTTCACCCTCAGGGAAAACGACCTCCAATCGGTTGCCTCCCGCCTCCACCAGCGGATTAACGGTCGTCAGCACATCGCGAATCAGTGTCGGTATATCACATACTTCCAAGTAAAGATCCATCTTACCGGCTTCAATCTTTGAGAGATCCAGAATATCATTGATCAGCGTCAGCAGATGCTTGCCGGCGCTATGGATTTTGCTCAAGTCATCTGCAAATGCAGGTTCATTCATGTCTTCGGCATCTTCTTTGAGCATCTCACTATACCCGATGATGGCATTCAGCGGTGTACGCAGCTCATGGCTCATGTTCGCGAGGAACTGACTTTTGATCTGGTTGGCTTCAATGGCTTCGTCGCGCGCTTTAGACAGTTCCGCTGTACGTTCTTTCACCAATTCCTCCAGCTGATCGTTCAATTGTCTCAGTTCTTGATTCACGTAATAAATTTCCCGCGTTTTCTGCTCGGCTATCTGTTCGGCTTCCTTCCGCGCTTTCTTCTCCCGATCCAGCTGCCTTCGAAGAACATCTAGTTCTTGCATGTCTTGCATTTATTTCACATCCGCACTCGTTAAAACAAACCGGGCCGCGGTTCCTTCCTCCAAATTCTCGCGCACCATATTAATCTCCTCACCATAGTGCTGAATGCATCCGTTAATCAACCCTTCGGCCAAATCGGCAAAAGGTCGCGAGGATCGGTACGTCATCATCAACGTTCCAGCTACTGATGTGTCATATTCGAACGCAGGCAATTCAGCGCCTGGATAGAGCTTACGGACTTCTACGTGAATATAGCTGTCTACTTTTTGCAAAAAGCTGAATACCGTGCTGTTTTCTTGCAGAAATTGCGGATGCAGCTGGGTCAGCTGGCCGAACAAATATTCACCGAAGGTAATGATCAAGTCGGTAATGGGGATGCCTGTCCGCTGGCCTAGCTGCACAATAAGCTGAATCATTTCATGATGATCATAGGTGCCGACTGAGGTGTAGCTGCCGCCTGAAGGCAAGTCAGAGCCCTCAATAATTTGATCCACTACGCCCAGAGAAAATTTATTTTCGACCATTTCGAGAAAAGAAGTAAACACCATGCCTTTCATACGAACACGCTCCCATTTCTATTTAGAATTGTTCTCTCTCCCTACGATGTGCATGAAAGCATCCACGACTTGGGGGTCAAAATGCATTCCACGCTGCTTCTGAATTTCTGTCAAAGCTTCCTCGGCCGACCATGCCCGTTTATAGGGGCGCTCATGTGTCAATGCATCATAGAAGTCAGCAAGCGCCACAATGCGTCCTGCAAGCGGAATGGCTTCGCCGCTTAATCCGTTCGGGTAACCCGTTCCATCCCACTTCTCATGGTGGGATAGGGCAATCGTATGCGCCAACTGCAAATCCGGGAATTGACTTCCCTCGAGTATACTGGCACCTATCGTCGTATGAGTTTTCATCTGCTCGAACTCTTCAAGGGTGAATCTTCCGGGCTTTAATAAAATATCATCAGGGATGCCGAGCTTTCCAAGATCGTGCAAAGGCGTGGCACGCTCGATGAGCTCTGCCTCGTGCTCGGGCAGCCCTAGAGAAGAAGCAATCTCCTTCGCCATTTGACCTACACGCTGCGTATGCTGTCCCGTCTGATCATCACGGAATTCAGAGGTCCGTCCAAGCAATTGCAAGATTTCCAGCTTCGCTTGTTCCAACTTGGCGGTCCGTTCCTGAACACGTTGCTCCAGAAGTTGATTCTGGTCTTGCAGCTGTCTATGATAAAACCTTGTTTTTAGTAAGTTATTAATCCGTAATACCACTTCTGTTTTATCTAATGGCTTCGTAAGGAAATCATGCGCACCCAGGTGCAGCGCTTCTTTCTTGGCCTCCTGCGTCACATCGGCTGTAAGCACTAAGATTGGTAGAAAATGACCTTCCTCCACCCGTTCCTTCAAAAGCCTCAACGCAGCAAATCCATCCATTTCAGGCATATGCAGATCTAATAAAATAATATCGGGTTTAACCTTGTCAAACAGGGATTCTAGCTGTTTGGGATCCGTCGTACAGTGTAAATTGGAAAAACCTGCACGGCTCAGTATTCGTTCTAGCAGGCTGATATTGTACGCCTGATCGTCGATAATCAGAAAACTAGCGCTTTGCATCCAAATTTTATCCATGTATGTACCTCATTCCATCCTTGCTATTCAAGCATAAGTCGTATGTATATTTTACCATATATATCATGCTGTGTGATGTTGAAATGTCGATATAAGTCATAAAACAGGCTGAAATAAGCGTTTATTTCCGTAAATTGTAATATTTTGTCGGAGAAATTTTGACCGAAACGCAGCTATCCAGCATCGACGGTATCGCAGCTTCGGTTAAAAACTTAAATGAGATGCCGCCCAGCTGCAGAATGTCATTCAGCAATTTAAAATATAAAAGTCAGTGCAAAAAAAAAGCTCTTCTCAAGCATCCTACATGGTAATTTCCCCTTTAAGTAGACAGGGAAATTACCATCATGGATGATGGGAAGAGCTTCTTTATTTAAGAGATACGTTATTTTTTTGAAAATAAGCTTATTTACTTTTCTCTAAAAAGTCATGCAACCACGACTGCGACTCTGCCAGCACTTGCTCCGCGCGACCAATGGCCTCGCTCACTTGATTGCTTGCCGTTCCGCCGTAGACATTACGAGCATTCACGACTTGCTCTGGCTGAAGCACCGCATAAATATCGGACTCGAAAAGCGCGGAGAACGTTTTGAACTCCTCGATGCTCATGTCGAGCAAGTATTTTTTGTTTTGGATGCAATAGAGAACCGTCTTGCCGATGACTTCGTGCGCTTGGCGGAAAGGAAGACCTTTGTTCACCAGGTAATCTGCGATATCCGTAGCGTTCGAGAAATCTTGGTTCACAGCTTGACGCATGCGATCTGTGTTCACTTTCATCGTTGACACCATCGGTGCAAACAATTGCAACGCACCTTGCAGGGTACGAACCGTATCGAACATGCCTTCTTTGTCTTCCTGCATGTCCTTGTTGTACGCCAGCGGCAGCGACTTGAGTACGGTCATGAGACCGAACAAGTTGCCATAGACGCGGCCGGTCTTACCACGGACGAGCTCCGCCACGTCCGGGTTCTTCTTCTGCGGCATGATCGAGCTGCCGGTGCAGAATGCATCATCGAGTTCGATGAACGCGAACTCGGTCGAAGACCAGAGCACCATTTCCTCGCTGAAGCGAGAAAGGTGCATCATGATCATGGACGCATTGGAGAGGAACTCCAGGATGAAATCGCGGTCGCTGACTGCATCCAAGGAGTTCTCATACACGCGTCCGAACCCGAGCTGCTCCGCCACGAAATGGCGGTCGATCGGGAAGGTCGTGCCCGCGAGCGCGCCAGCGCCGAGCGGCAGCATGTCTACGCGCTTGTAGCTGTCCTGCAAGCGCTCAAGGTCACGCTGGAACATGCTGACGTAGGCCATCAGATGGTGCGCGAACAGGATCGGCTGCGCACGCTGCAGATGCGTATACCCTGGGATAATCGTATCGAGATTAGCCTTGGCTTTCTCAAGCAAAGCTTCTTGCAGCTTGATCAGCAAGCCAACGAACTCAACCACGCGCTTACGCAGGTAGAGATGCATGTCCGTCGCAACCTGATCATTACGGCTGCGGCCCGTATGCAGCTTACCGCCGACAGGACCGATCAGGTCGATCAAGGTTTTCTCGATATTCATGTGAATATCTTCATTCTGAATCGTGTACTCCAGCTCGCCGCGGCGAATCATGCCTTGCACAGACAGCAAGCCGTCTTTGATTTTCTCCACATCGTCAGCAGGAAGAATCCCGCATTTGCCCAGCATCGTTACGTGCGCCAAGCTGCCTTCAATATCTTCCTCGGCAAGCTCTTTGTCGAATGTAATGGATGCGGTATATTCTTCGACCAATTGGTCGGTTTTCTTCGTGAAACGTCCACCCCAAAGCTTAGACACCGTGCATGACCCCTCTCGTATTAACCTACCTTATGAGACAACCTTATGGATAGCCCAAAGGCTTTCCACGAAGGGAAAGCCCACGGCTGAGCAGCTATAATTGACAACGAACATCATGTATGTGATGTAATCGCTGCAATGGAATTACTTCTTCGCGTTTTGTTCCACGCCGGAACCTACTTTCAAGCGCAGCGCATTCAAGCGGATAAAGCCTGTTGCGTCACCTTGATCGTAAGCTTTCGTTGGATCAGCTTCCATTGTCGCGATATCCGGGTTGTATAGGGATACTGGGCTTTTCACGCCAGCGCCCATTACGTTACCTTTGTACAATTTCAGACGAACTGTACCGGATACGTTCTTTTGGCTCTCGGACACAAGAGCTTGAATCGCCAAACGCTCAGGTGCGAACCAGAAGCCATTGTAAACAAGGGATGCATATTTCGTAATCAAAGAATCACGCAGATGCATAACGTCGCGATCCATCGTGAGGGATTCCATTTTGCGGTGAGCGGTGAACAGAATCGTACCGCCCGGAGTTTCGTACACACCGCGGCTCTTCATGCCGACGAAACGGTTCTCAACCATGTCTACACGGCCAATCCCGTGTTTACCACCAATTTCATTCAACGTTTCCATCACTTGAAGTGGGGAAAGCTTCGCTCCGTTGATCGCTACGCAATCGCCGGCAGCAAACTCAAGCTCAATGTATTCCGCTTGATCTGGTGCGTCTTCTGGCGCAACGCTCAGCACGTACATGCCTTTGTTGTCGTCAGCTGCTGCATCGAACCATGGATCTTCCAACATGCCGCTCTCGAAGGAGATGTGCAAGAGGTTACGGTCTGTTGAATAAGGCTTCGCTGCGGATGCCGTTACCGGAATGTTGTGCTTCTCCGCGTAAGCGATCATCTCTGCGCGACCTGGGAACTGCTCGCGGAATTCTTCCAAACGCCAAGGCGCGATCACGGACAGCTCAGGCGCAAGCGCCGCTGCAGTTAGCTCGAAGCGCACTTGGTCGTTACCTTTGCCCGTAGCGCCGTGGGCAATCGCTGTTGCGCCTTCAGCGCGAGCGATCTCAACCATACGCTTCGCGATCAAAGGACGCGCAATGCTCGTGCCGAGCAGGTATTGTCCTTCATACAGAGCACCCGCTTGGAACATCGGGTTGATGAAATCTTTCGCGAACTCAGCGCGTAGATCGTCGATGTAGATTTTGGATGCGCCAGTTGCGAGCGCTTTTTCCTCCAAGCCGTCCAGCTCATCCTTTTGCCCGATATCCGCTGTGAAAGCAATGATTTCTGCGTCGTAAGTTTCTTTTAACCATTTGAGGATAACTGATGTATCCAAGCCGCCTGAATATGCGAGTACGATTTTTTCCTTAGCCATGTCTACTTTTCGCTCCGTTTCTACACTCTCATTTGAAATTTATATCATTGTCGCGGCCATAATGGCCTTTTGCGCATGAAGACGATTCTCTGCTTGGTCGAAAATAATGGAATGCCCGCCATCGATGACGCCTTCACTCACTTCTTCCCCACGATGTGCAGGTAAGCAGTGCATAAACAAGTAATCCTGCTTCGCATATTTCACCAAAGCTTCGTTCACTTGGAAGTTTTTGAACGCGATTTCCCGCTCTTGCTGCTCCGCTTCTTGGCCCATGCTAGCCCATACATCCGTGTAGATGATGTCCGCATTCTCAACAGCTTCGCGTGGATCGCGGGTAACGAGCAGGCTTCCGCCTGTTTCGGCCGCGTTTTCCTTGGATTGACGGATCACTTCTTTATCCGCTTCATAGCCCTCTGGTGAAGCGATCGCGAAATCCATCCCCAGCTTGCTAGCCCCCATCATGAGGGAGTGCACCATGTTGTTGCCATCGCCAATGTAGGCGACTTTAATGCCTCTCAGGCGACCTTTTTTCTCCAAAACCGTCTGATAATCCGCCATCACCTGGCAAGGGTGCGCATGATCGGTTAAGCCGTTAATGACAGGCACTGTCGCTCCGCGCGCCAGATCGATTACCTTGCGGTGCTCGTAGGTACGAATCATGATCCCGTCTAAATAACGGGACAGGGTTTGAGCGGTATCCCATACCGTCTCTCCGCGGCCCAGCTGCAGATCATTTTTGCTTAGGAAAAGCGCTTGCCCTCCCAATTGGTACATCCCCACTTCAAAAGACACACGCGTACGCGTCGACGACTTCTCAAAAATCATGCCCAGCGTTTTACCCGCTAGTACGGCATGCGGCTCTCTCGCTTTCTGCTTGCGCTTCAGCTCGATACCATAGTGAATCAAATATTCGATTTCTTCCGCTGTATAATCAACCAAAGCAAGAAAATCCTTGCCCTTCAACTGGGCAGCCAGTTCTTCCTTGACCATGCTATTCATGTAATCCAACCTCTCTTCGATAAACTTCGGTTAGACGCCGCTGATGGTTGATGCCTTCTGGGAGAGGACACCGCACACCACATCTAACGCCTGATCCAAATCTTCTTGCGGTATAGTTAACGCCGGCACTAAACGAATCACGTTAGGTCCTGCTGGAATGACCAGCACGCCTTGCTTGTGGATCTCACTAATGATTTCGCCCGCTGGCTGTGTACATTCGATCCCAATAAGAAGGCCAATACCACGAATACTCTTGATCAGCGGATTGCCCGCCAACTTGCTCTCTAACTTATTCACCGTGTACTCGCCTAACTTGGCTGCACGCTCCGGCAATTCATTCGTAATAATCGTGTTTAGGGCCGCATGACCCGCCGCTGTTGCAATCGGTGTGCCACCGAATGTGGAACCATGACTACCCGCGCTGAACGCTTCCGCCAAGAATGCTTTGCCCAGCATCGCACCAATCGGGAACCCGCCGCCAAGACCTTTAGCTAATGTGAAAATATCAGGCTCTACGCCATAATGCTCATAGGCAAAAAGCTTACCTGTACGTCCTACGCCCGTCTGGATTTCATCCGCGATCAGGAGTAGATTATGCTCCTTGCATAGCTCAGCTAGCTGCTTCACGAATTCAGGATCAGCTGGCAATACGCCGCCTTCCCCTTGCACGAATTCAAGCATGACCGCACACGTACGATCGTTCACAAGACTGCGGACAGACTCGATATCGTTATAATCGGCATAGACGAAGCCTTCTGGAAGCGGAAGGAAGCCTTCCTTTACTTTGTCCTGACCGGTAGCTGTTAATGTAGCAATCGTACGCCCATGAAAGGACATGTTGAACGTGATAATCTCGTAACGACCGTTGTTCAGCACCTTTTGCGAGTAGCGACGCGCAATCTTAATCGCCGCCTCATTCGCTTCTGCCCCCGTGGAACAGAAAAACACATGATCCGCACAGCTGTTGTCCGTCAATAAACCAGCCAACTTCTCTTGATTCGGAATATGAAAAAGATTGCTCACATGCCACAGCTGATCCAGCTGCTCGATCAATTTCTCCTTCACGGCTTGCGGTGCATGCCCGAGGTTCGCAACGGCAATACCGCTCATCATATCGATGTATTCCTTGCCTGTGTCATCCCACAGTCGGCTGCCCTCACCTTTTACTAGCGTGATTGGATATCTGGCGTAGGTTGGAAACAACGAGCTTTTCCCTTGTTCTGTCATGTACATTCCCTCCTTATGGGTTTCTGATTACCTTACAATGCGTGTACCGATGCCTTCGCCTTTCAGCACTTTGCTTAACACGTTCGGCTCCGAGCCGTTCACGATAACAACTTCCTGCACTTGCCCTTGTATACAAGCAATCGCTGCACGAACTTTTGGGATCATGCCGCCATAGATGTCGCCGCTTGTGATCATCTCTTCAATCTCCGCTACGCTGACGACAGGAAGCACTTTCTTCTCGCCATCCACGACCTTCATAATGCCGGGAACATCCGTCACAACAACCATTTGCTCCACACCAAGGTGAGAAGCCACAGCACCAGCCGCCGTATCGGCGTTAATGTTATACCTTTGTCCGCCATCTGCACCAAGACCAACAGGTGCGATAACGGGGATGTAGCCCATGCCAACGATTCCCTGAATCAGCTCCGCATTGACCTTGGTTACATCGCCAACAAGGCCAACCTCATGACTGTTAGCTACAGGTTTCGCTTCGATCAAATGTCCATCCACACCGGACAAACCAAGTGCCTTCGCACCCGTCAACTGAATACGCCGAACGATTTCTTTGTTAATCTGACCGGATAGCACCATTTCCACCACGTCGAGCACCGATTCATTCGTTACCCGTAGTCCGTTCACGAAGCCAGACTCGATGCCCAGCTTACCTAACGTCTCCGAAATGGCAGGACCTCCACCATGCACGATGACCGTTACGATTCCCTCTGATTGAAGCTGACGCATATCTTCAAAAAAACTACTAGGCAGCGCCGCAAGCGTGCTACCTCCGCATTTCATCACAAAGCAATTGTTCTTCACTGCTCTTTCCCCTTTACGTTCGATAAGCCGCATTAATTCGCACATAATCATAGGTCAAGTCGCAGCCCCAGCCTGTTGCTTTGCCTTCACCCATATGTAAATTCACATGAATTTGAATCGTATCTGTTTTCAAATAAGCCAGTGCCGCTTCCTCATCGAACTTCACCGGACGCGACTGCGAAAGCACTGCGATATCGCCGAGGCGAATATCGACCGTGTTCACGTTCACCGGCTGACCTGAGTAACCGACAGCCGCAATGATCCGGCCCCAGTTCGCGTCAGCGCCGTAAACGGCGGACTTCACGAGGCTCGATCCGATGATCGACTTCACGATCTTACGAGCCGCATCGTCGCTCTCTGCGCCGATTACCGTCGTCTCGATCAGCTTCGTCGCTCCCTCGCCGTCACGCGCAATCGCTTTGGCGAGGTATTCGCCAACGTACTGGAACCCTGCTGCGAAAGCATCCCAATCCGGGTGTCCCGGATGCAGGGAGTCGCCGCCGGCCAAACCGCTTGCCATCACCACGACCATGTCGTTGGTGCTTGTGTCTCCGTCAACGGTAATCATGTTGAACGTATTATCTGTAATCCTGCTTAGCAATAGCTGCAGGTATTCGCTCTCAATCGCGACGTCGGTTGTCATGAAACCGAGCATCGTAGCCATGTTCGGGTGAATCATCCCCGAACCTTTAGCTGCCCCGGCAATGTAAACCTCTTTGCCGCCAACCACAACACGGACGCACGTCATCTTCTGTACGAGATCCGTTGTCAGGATCGACTGGCAGAAGTCTTCGCCTCCGTCTAGCTTAAGCTTCGCTGGCAGCTGCTCGATGCCGCTCAGCACTTTGCCCATCGGCAGAAGCTCGCCGATGACGCCTGTGCTCGTTACGCCGACGTGGTGCTCCGCCACGCCCAGTGCCTTCGCACTAGCCGCACGCATTGCGCGAGCGTCGTCCTCGCCTTGCTGGCCAGTGCACGCGTTGGCGTTGCCGCTGTTCACGATCATCGCCTGCAGCTTACCGCTGTGGGCGATGCTTTCTTGCGTCACGCGCAGCGGTGCCGCTTGGAACGCGTTCAGCGTATAAACGCCTGCCGCTGTTGCTGGTACATCACAGATGATCGCGCCAAGATCATAGCGCTCCGTCTTCTTCAATCCGCAGTGCAGTCCGCCTGCACGAAAACCCTTCGGTGTTGTCACTGTGCCCTCTGGCACGACAGTAAAGCTAACTTGGTCCGACATGGTCGTAGGCTCACCTATCCTCATCTTCTAGTTATGGATATACCGGTGCGAACAACAACCCTGTCGTTTCGTCCCAGCCTTGCATAATATTTAAATTCTGGATCGCTTGACCTGCAGCGCCCTTCACGACATTGTCGATCACTGACACGATGGTTACACGTCCTGTACGCTCATCAACTGCGAAGCCGATATCACAGAAATTCGAACCTGTTACTTCCTTCGTTGAAGGATACTTTCCTAACGGGCGAATCCTTACGAACTTACGGCCTTCATAGTACTGACGATACTTTTCGATGAACTCTTCAGCTGTATGTTCACCTGTTAACGTGGCATACATCGTAGCCATAATCCCACGCGTCATTGGCACAAGGTGCGTCGTAAACGTCGTCACAACCGGTTTCCCTGCAATGCGGCTCAGCGCTTGCTCGATTTCCGGGATGTGTTGGTGTTTATTTATTTTGTAAGCCGATAAATTCTCATTCACTTCGGAATAATGTGCGCCTAAGCTCAATCCGCGACCCGCACCGGATACACCCGACTTCGCATCAATGATAATCGTGGACGGATCGATCCATCCCGCTTCCACCGCAGGAATAAGACCTAGCAGCGTCGCTGTTGGATAACAGCCTGGGTTCGCGATCAGATCACTGCCCTTCACTTCGTCTCCGAACACTTCGGACAGACCGTAGATCGAACGAGCCAAAGCTTCTTCGGAAGCGGCCGGCTTTTTGTACCATTTTTCATAGTCGCTTGCAGACTTCAATCTCAAATCACCCGAAATATCAATGACCTTCAGGCCTGCTGCCAACAACTTCGGCGAAAGCTCTGCGCTCACACCCGCTGGTGTTGCCAAGAACACAACATCCGCTTTACCTGCGATCAGATCAACATCGAGGACATCGAGGATATCCACAATCACTTCCTGCAAGTGTGGAAAATGCTCCGCCAAAGGCGCTCCTGCGTTCGATGTTGATATAACAGATGTAATGTGAACATGTGGATGCGCCTGCAAAAGACGAATCAACTCCGCACCACCGTATCCTGTAGCTCCAATAATAGCCGCTCTTATGCTCTGACTCATTCGAATTCCCTCCCGATGTTCCGAAAATATATGTATTATTATACATTCGTATACATAATAATTCAATGAATTTTTTTGCGTGTTCCGTTGGGCTGAATTCGCTCTCCAGCAAGGCATTTCAAGGCTTTTTTAGACATAAAATGCGGAAATTTATATTCACAGAATAGTCTGACTATATTCGTTCATATGCACAATATGCAATGAAATTACGTTAGATGTGCATAAAACATGGCCTAGTACTTCCGTCGCCATCTCCATCCCAACTTAACCATTATCCCAAACTCAGGAGTGAGAAGGCAAATTATGTTTCAACTCTCTTAGTTATGCACATATCTGTGTGCGTAGTGTGGATAAACACTGGGATTATGCACAGTTTGCCAACAACTTATCCACAATTCAAAAAAGACCATCAGGCAACATACATCCTGAAAGTCCTGATAATTCCGATCATCCTCGCTGAAAACTGATGCTCCTTCGCTACGCGTGCCGCTTAAATCCTTCTCCCAATACCTCATTCGTTTCGCTCAAAATAACAAAAGCCTGCGGGTCCACCGATTGTACCAGTGTTTTCAACCGACTGACCTCATTCTGTTTCACGACCACCATCATGACCGTCCGCGATTCTCCCGTAAATCCGCCTGAGCCGCTAAGCTCTGTTAAGCCGCGATCCAAATCGTACAAAATCGCCTTACGAATGGCATCCGTATGATCCGAAATGATAAAGGCCACTTTGGCATAGTTGAAGCCGAGCTGCACGATATCGATGGTCTTCGTCGTCACGAATAAACCGATCATCCCGTAGAGAGCATTCTCAGGGGTAAACACCACCGCAGAGCTGATGATAACGAGGCCATCGAAGATAGCGACCGAGAAGCCTAGACTTAGACCTGAGTATTTGTGCAGCATTTGCGCTGCAAGCCCGAGTCCACCTGTGGAGCCACGTCCTTTGAAGACGATACCCAGACCAAGGCCCACACCCATACCTCCATACACAGCAGCCAACAGTGGGTTATGTGTAGGTACACCTAAATGACTCGTTATCAGTACACAGAAAGGGAAAATAATCGAGCCCACAACGGCTTTGATGCCGAACTTCTTCCCAAGCAGCCAAAGTGCTAATAGTAAAATAGGAATGTTCAGCGCCCACTGTGTGTACGCGGGGTTTATGTTGGTGACTTTCTGCAAAATGGTAGAAATCCCTGATACCCCTCCAGTTGCAATTTGGTTGGGGTTCAGAAAGCTGTTAAAGCTCGCCGCCATAATTAGCGATCCAACTAACAGCAATATATATTCGAATACGGTATGGCCCTTACTTCCGATCTGTATTCGCGGTTCTCTTCTGGACACACGTGGTCCTCCTTCGTTCGTTTACATGAAAAATCCTACACCTATTAGGTGTAGGATCAACGTTTATGACGTGATACATGCACAGCCCCGCAAATCAGCTTGTTCGGCATGCATGATTTCGTGTGGTGTTGTAGGCCCTATTACTCTGGCTTCCGAATTTGATGACGCAGGTACGCATCGATGAAGGTATCTAGATCGCCGTCCATGACCGCTCCAACGTTACCGGTCTCTGCCGAGGTTCTGTGATCCTTCACCATGCTGTAAGGATGGAAGACGTAGGAGCGGATTTGGCTGCCCCACGCAATATCCGACTGCTCGCCGCGAATCTCAGCAAGGTGCTTCAATTGCTCTTCGATCTTCCGCTCATAGAGCTTGGAGCGAAGCATCTTCATCGCTTTCTCGCGGTTCTTGATCTGCGAGCGCTCTTGCTGACAGCTCACCACGACGCCAGTCGGGATGTGCGTTATCCGCACAGCCGAGTCCGTGGTGTTAATATGCTGACCGCCGGCACCGCTTGCGCGGTACGTATCGATCTTGAGATCCTCGGAGCGGATCTCGCCCACGTCAGTGTCGTCTTCGATCTCTGGCATCACATCACATGATGCAAAAGAGGTGTGACGACGGCCAGAAGCGTCAAACGGCGAAATGCGCACGAGACGATGCACGCCCTTCTCAGCCTTCAAGTAGCCATAGGCGTTGAAGCCTGTGATCTGCAGCGTGACACTCTTCACGCCAGCTTCGTCGCCGGGCAAATAGTCGAGTACCTCGACTTTGTAGCCCCGCTTCTCCGCCCAGCGGCGGTACATGCGCAGCAGCATCTCTGCCCAGTCCTGCGACTCGGTGCCGCCGGCACCTGGGTGCAGCTCAAGGATGGCATTCAGCCGGTCATACGGCTGATTGAGGAGCAAGCCGAGCTCGAAGGATTCGAGCTTCTTGATGAGTGCCGCGATGCCTGCTTCGATGTCTTTCACGAGGCCTTCATCGTTCTCCTCTTCTTCGAGTTCGACCATAACCTGAATGTCCTCGAACGCGTTCGTGAAGCCTTGGAACTCTTCAACGACACTCTTAATTACGTTGAGGTCCGCGATGGTCTTCTGGGCACGCTCGTTATCGTCCCAGAAGTCCGGTGCGCCCATTTTTTCCTCAAAATCGCCAATCGCTTCTAACTTATGATCTAAGTCAAAGAGACCCCCGTAATTCGGTTAGTCGCTTCGCTGTTTCTCTTAAGTCTTGTTTCACTTCTGGTTCTAGCATGTCTTACACCTCGTTTATTCTTCTCTCATGTACCTAGACAAGGTTGTTGTTGTTGAAATGCCTTACATGCCTTGCCCGTGGCACTGCTTGAACTTTTTACCGCTGCCGCATGGGCATGGGTCATTGCGTCCGATACGCTGCTCTTCACCACGAACGAGCGGCTTCTTACCGCCAGCTTCATTCTTCGTGTCAACAGCCTGACCTTCCGCTACTGCTTGACGCTCTAGGTTGCTCTGTACATGTGCTTTCATGATGTACATGGCGACTTCTTCACGGATGTTGTCGATCATCTCTTGGAACATCTCAAAGCCTTCGAATTGATACTCACGAAGCGGATCCGTTCCGCCGTATGCACGAAGATGAATACCTTGGCGCAGCTGATCCATCGCATCGATGTGATCCATCCATTTGCTATCCACCGCACGAAGCGCTACGACTTTTTCAAATTCACGCATGAACTCTGCACTAATCTCAGCCTCACGCTCATCATAACGTTTGCTCACAAGCTCTTTGATCTGATTGATGATCTCTTCTTGCTCTTTGCCCCACAGATCTTGATCGGTGATTTGAGCTTCTTCATGCAATAGATTGTTGTTTACGAAGTTTGCAACCTCGTGCAGTTCCCACTCTTCCGGAATTTGTTCTTCTGGACAGTGTGCTTTCACAATGCGCTCGATAACGGCACCGATCATACCCTCGATAACTTCGCGGATATTCTCAGACTCCAGCAGCTCGCGACGTTGTTTATATATAATTTCACGTTGTTGATTCATAACATCGTCATATTGAAGGACGACTTTACGCACGTCGAAGTTGTTACCCTCAACGCGTTTTTGCGCGGATTCTACAGCACGGGAGATCAATTTGCTTTCAATCGGTTGATCTTCTTCCATCCCCAGACGATCCATCATCGCCATAATATTTTCAGCGCCGAATCGTTTCATCAATTCATCCTCAAGGGAGAGGTAGAATTGCGAAGAACCTGGGTCACCTTGACGTCCTGCACGTCCACGCAGCTGGTTATCGATCCGTCTGCTCTCATGACGTTCTGTACCTATGATATGCAAACCGCCAGCATCATGTACGCCTTGACCTAAAACGATGTCCGTACCGCGACCTGCCATGTTCGTTGCAATCGTAACTGAACCTGGTTGACCCGCACGTGAAACGATTTCCGCTTCTTCGGCATGATATTTGGCATTCAATACTTTGTGTTGAACGCCTTTCTTCTTCAGCATCTCAGAAAGCTTCTCTGAGTTCTCAATCGATACCGTACCGACAAGCACCGGTTGATTCAGCTTATGACGTTCTACGATTTGCTCAACTACGGCTCTGAACTTACCGTTCTCTGACTTATAAACCACATCCGGTAGATCCTTACGAATCATTGGGCGGTTCGTCGGCACGATAATAACTTCAAGGCCGTAAATTTTCTTCAACTCTTCCTCTTCCGTCTTCGCCGTTCCCGTCATCCCCGCCAACTTGCGGTACATACGGAAATAGTTCTGGAACGTAATCGTTGCGAGCGTCATGCTCTCATTTTGAACCTTTAGCTGCTCTTTGGCCTCAATGGCTTGGTGCAACCCATCACTATAGCGACGGCCTGTCATAATACGGCCCGTAAATTCATCAACGATCATAACTTCTTCTTCTTGAACGACGTAATCTACGTCACGTTTCATAATGAAACGAGCTTTGAGCGCCTGTGTCACGTGGTGGTTCACATTCACATTTTGATGATCGAATAAGTTCTCAATACCAAATGCGCGCTCCGCTTTCGCTACGCCTTCTTCTGTCAGCGCGACTGAACGCACCTTGATGTCGATCGTGTAGTCCTCTTCTTCTTTCAGCGTCGAAACAAAACGGTCCGCCGTAAAGTACATATCTGTCGATTTCGCAGCTTGTCCAGAAATGATCAATGGCGTTCTCGCTTCATCGACTAGAATGGAATCGACCTCATCGATAACCGCATAGTACAGCGGACGTTGAACCATCTGCTCTTTGTAAAGCACCATGTTGTCACGCAGGTAGTCAAACCCGTATTCGTTATTCGTTCCATACGTAATATCACAAGCATAAGCAGCTTGCTTCTCTTCATGAGACAAATCGTGTAGGTTAACTCCAACCGTCAAGCCGAGGAACTCATAGATTTGACCCATTTCAGCGCTATCCCGTTGTGCCAAATAGTCATTGACTGTTACAACATGTACGCCTCTACCAAGCAAAGCATTCAAATAAACAGGGAGTGTTCCAACGAGCGTTTTCCCTTCCCCTGTTCTCATCTCCGCGATACGGCCTTCGTGCAGCACCATACCCCCAATGAGTTGAACGTCATAGTGACGTTTACCTAGCACACGCCAAGCTGCTTCTCTAACAACAGAGAAAGCTTCTGGTAATAAATCATCGAGTTCTTCGCCTTTCTCAAGACGGTTTCTGAACTCCGTTGTTTTCCCTTTTAGCTCTTCATCGGACAGCGGCTTAATGCCAGCTTCAAGCTCGTTGATGTAGTCAACGGCCTTGAGCATCCGTTTAATCTCCCGTTCATTGGAATCACCAAAAATTTTCTTCACTAGTCCTAGCATCGGTGAACCCCTTTCCCTTGCGTTCGTATCCTTAAATTGTACCACTTATGACAGTCTTGCCGCAACAAACGACCGTTCTCTTCCTTATAAAACCAATAGAAATAGGACTTAAAAACCATGGATTCCCGTATTTCTTAGTATGAAATGGAGAAGCTACTAACATGCATGTGCGAATCGATGACTTTGTTCGTTAATTGAAAAAGCTTAATTCGATGACATCGAATTAAGCTCACTTGATCATTTTGTATAGGAATGTTTATAAATTCGTATTAGGCAATTTGTTTATGCATTACATTGCCGGTTCGATTAGACCATACTTGCCATCGTCCCGTTTGTACACCACGTTAACCGTGTCTGTATCCATATTGGAGAATACGAAGAAATTATGACCCACCATATTCATCTGGAGAATCGCTTCTTCCACGTCCATCGGCTTCAAATTGAAGCGTTTGTTACGTACGAGCTCAAAGTCCTCTTCCTCTTCCATATAAGAGGTCGCTGCAGCTTCTACCTTGAATAGGTCACGCTTGCCGCCTTCTTGGCGAATTTTACGATTCGTTCTTGTCTTATGCTTGCGAATTTGACGCTCTAATTTGTCCACAACCAAATCAATGGATGCGTACATGTCTGTGTTACGTTCTTCTGCTCGTAGCAGCACACCTGTTAGAGGGATGCTCACCTCGATAGCTTGTAGACCTTTAACTACACTTAGCTTTACTTGTACATCGGATGTAAGGGGAGCTTCAAAATACCTCTCTAGTCTATTCAACTTCTTCTCGACATAGTCTCTGAGGGCTTCAGTAACTTCAAGGTGTTCTCCACGAATGCTAATTTCCATAGTTAAACATCTCCCTTCCTTCTTACATTATACTACATTCCATCCCATCTTCATAATTCCTTTAAATTCCGATCTAAACTTTCTATAGTAACGTGCAAAAAAACACCCCAGGTTCATTCCCCAGGGTGATCTTGTTCGTAGGTGTATGCGATCGGCACAACGCGTGCCTAATAATTATAGTCTGCTTACGTTTGCAGCTTGTGGTCCGCGTGCGCCTTCAACGATGTCAAACTCAACAGCTTGACCTTCATCTAGCGTTTTGAATCCTTCGGACTGAATCGCTGAGAAATGTACGAATACGTCCCCACCATCTTCACGCTCGATGAAACCATAGCCTTTTTCTGCGTTAAACCATTTCACTTTACCTTGCATAACGTACACAATCCTTTCGTTTTAAAAAATATAAAAAAAAGAGTCAGAGCAAAATGTAAGCCCTTTCTTTTTGACTATAACACCTATCCGCTTGACCTGTCAAATTATAACTTTCAATAAAATGAATATTTAGAAAATTCACATATATACATGCCGTGGATAAGTGCAGAATTTGTAGAATCCTGTCATGACGGGCTTTTTTACACTTTATTAACAAAGTTATTCACAGGTTTATGCACATTGTCCACAGGTGTGTTGCAGAGATTTCGGGATAACTTGTGGTGATCAAGCCAATTTATTCACAGATTGGGGCCAGATCGGATTGTTTATCCACGGATTACTGCCGGCGCATACTGATAATAGGGGATAAAAGAAAAAACCTTCTGCCGCGGCAGAAGGTTTCTGTGGATCTATTTTTTTCGATCAAAAAAGTAGCTCTCATCATCGTAATTATTATCATACGCATTCTTTTGAGTTCTCCCATTGTCAATCTTAGCCAATTGTGATCTAGCCTGATCACGGAATTGCGTTAGCTTTTGCAGGAAAATGGGGTCTACACTTAGGATTGCTTGAATACGATCCTTGTAATTCTCCTTCTCACACGCAGTAACAGCTTCAGTGGCGTTAATTAATGCCTCCATCAGCACACCTCGCTGCTCCATAAACTCGGAAAGCTGCTCGATATCCATCGAAATGAGCTCGGCAAGAGCCTGCTCTGTTCGTTGTTCTAGCTCAGCAACCAACTCATCCATGTGAAGCTCCAGCAGGTGCGGCACTCGCCGCGCTTCCTTTAGCTTGCAATGCGGCTTGCATCCATGTTTCTTTCAATTGAATCAAAAAACCTAGCACTTCTTCAGCTGGCTCCACTGATTTTTTCATATTGGCTTCTATTAAACGATGATTGAAGTAATCATATAATCTTAACAAATCAACGGCAATTGGAGCGTTACGATTAATCGTGATGGAGAATTCGCTAATAATGTCCTGTACCTTGACTAGGTTGGTGTTAGCGTCTTGGTAGTTGGTATTTTTCAAAGCCTCAATACCCGCACGGCAAAAACGGATAGCTCCATCACAAAGCATAATTAACAACTGTGCGGGAGTTGCTGTTTGAACTGTGTTTTCCAAGTATTTATTACGTTGGGCTTGAATCATGAATATTTCCCCCTAGTTTAAAGTAGGACTCTAACTAGCCCATCTGCTTTGATAGTTGATCGCTTTGTGCTTGCATTTGACTAATATACTTTTCCATAGCTGTGAATTGACTATAATAACGGGTTTGTAAAGCATCTAATTTCGTTGTCCAATCATCAATTCTTTTATCTATGTCCCTTGTTGTTTTTCCTAGCGTATAGCTGGAATCAACACTGGTAGTTACACCGGCTTTGGTTGTTATTTTACTAATAATGGAGGATGCTAAGTTATTAAGACGGGTAGCAATACCATCTCCACTGGTCGAGTCTTTCAATTTATCATCCGATACAAAAAGAGCCATCACCTGATCAGGTTTCTCTGCAATTGCCTTCTTAAGCTTCGCATCATCGATATAGATCTTACCATTATCCAAATAACTTCCAGAAATAAAACCGCCTGAAACCACACTTGTCGAGATACCAATATCCGCGAGGGCTTTAGCATCCCCAGACGGCAATCCGCTGACTGGGTTTGAGAAGGAAGTTCTTAAATTTTGAAGAGCCTGTTTCAATATATCATCACTATGAAGCATACCGCTTTTTGCTTTTGCTTCCCACGCAGTAATTTGATCATCTTTCATATCTTTACGTTGATCATCCGTCAAAGGAGTAAAATCTCTATAACGTTTTTCCGTTGTTTTGGTATTGATCGTATCGATTAATTCATTATATTTATCTACGAAATTTTTGATATTGGTGTAAATCGCGTCGGTATCCCCGGTCACATTGATATCAATCGCGCTTGCAGTTACTTTCTTTGCTGTAACGTTTAGTCCATTAACAGAGAATGAATTCGTATCATAAAAAGCGATTGCTCCGTTAAACTCAATTTTAGCCTGACTACCGGATTGGGTCACCTGTGTATAGATATTCCCTGTAACAGGAGCACCCATAGCAAGCTGAGGGATAACATTAGCCGCATTGTTCGTTTCATCGGTCAAAGTTACAGCTTTGGTTGGATCATCGTTAGGATTGTTAAATGCAAGATGATGATTGCTGTCCAAATAAGCAGATACACCTAATTTTCCTATTTCTGAACTATTAATGGAATCGATCAATTTGCCTATCGTCATTGTTTTATCAATGCTAATATCAGAAGTCGTCGTTCCAACTTTAACCCTTAGTGTCTTTGTAGATGTTAGATTCTGATCAATAAATGTCGTTAATGGAACGGAAAGATTAGGCGCTGGCGTATTAAGTTGACTCGGCACATTTGCAGCATTGTTATTTGCATCGGATAACGTAACTGTATTATCTGAAAATGCCAAATTATTATTGCTATCCAAGCTTGCTGTAACTCCAGCCGTACCAATTGCAGAGCTATTGATATTCTTAATTAATTGGTCATACGTTGTACTCTTATCTATTGTAAAATCCGCAGTTGTAGCACCGAAGTGAACTCTTACTGTCTTAATTACTTTATCTAGCGAACCGTCAATCACTAACGATCTTGCAAAGTTATTCGTCCCGGTTACTGTAGATCCTGTCGTTGCTCCAGCAGCACCACCTGATATTTTAAGGATAGCCGCCAAAGGATCAGGAATTGCACCTACACTTCCCATACTAATATTTACTTTTCCAGCTGATCCCGTTGATGAAGAAGTGAAAAAAAGCTTATCAATCGTAGAATCATAGCTTAGATTTACACCTGTTGTAATTGCCCCATTATTAATCGCTGAGATTACACTTCCAAGAGTATCTGTTGGTTTGATCTCAATCGTCTTGGTTCCCTTGGATCCACCTACTGTTAGTGTTGTAGTCCCTGTCAATCCTAAGTCAGACAAAGGAGTTGCTGATCCTTTTGTTGTTGCACTTAGCGCCCCCGATGTAACTGCTCCGGCTGTCGCAAGTTGGTCAACCTTTATCGTGTAATTCCCTTGGGTAGCAACCGCTGATCCTGTGACGCTTACACTATTTTCATCAACAGAAGTAGCTTTCTTCGTTTGATACTGTGATTGTAGCTTCATATTGAATGCTAAGTCGCGGAAGCTAATAATCTTACTATTTATTGTTCGGTAATCATCTCGTTGCCATTCAAGTGTCTGCTTCTGCTGCTTAAGCTTATCTTGAGGCATTCTAGCAGCTTTCATTAGCTTTGACACTGTATCATCAATATCTATTCCTGAATTTGTAAAACCACTCAAACGTTGTACCATGTTATCCTCCCTCTCATGTTGGAATACTACCTCTTCTCGTCAACAAGAATTCCTGCCATTTGCCATAGCTTAGCGACAAAATCCAGACTCTTCTCTGGAGGAATTTCACGTATAATTTCACCTGTATCTTTATCTAACACTTTTACGGAGATTAATTTCGTTTTTTGATGGATAGAAAACTCAAGTGTCGTTGTCCTGCCTTGTATAGCTTTGATGGCGTGCTCAATTGCTTTAACAACCTGTGCATCACTTATGGTGACATTTTCACCTTGTAATTCCGCTTGTTTGAGTTCAGTTGTATTCGTAAAATTGGATGCAATGAATACAGCTGCATTATTAGTCCCGATCTCATCCACTTTATGAACATTTACGTGCTCAGTAATAGACCTGCTATCTCCACCAGAATTTCCGAAACCACCCACAGGATTATTAATACTCATAAAACAACCTCCACCCGAAGATATGCATATATCTTTTATATCGGATAGAGGTTATAAAGTTATTAGCGATTATTTAGATAAATTAAGGATTGTTTCCGCAATACGTATATCAAGTTCTGTATCTATATCGATAGAGCGTTCTTTAGGCATTTGATAGGCAATTGTTTCGCTAGACAAGAAAGTCTTATTCAATAACAACCAATCCCATTTTGCAACATATACAGCCCCGTTTAATGCAACAAATGTCGGTAAATCTTGACGTCTTAAATTTACATCCTTATCCGTAAATATTGGTGTCATTTGATAGTTATTTTCTATTGAGAACATCCAATATGGACTTTTCTCAGTCTCAGAAACCGACACACAGGCATTTGAATTACTGGATATACATAATTCGATCGACTCGTCAATATCACTTGCACTGCGTAACGGAGATGTAGGTTGAAGTAACACAATATAATCATATTCCTTAAGTTTTTGTAACGTATAAATGACGGGGGCCATCCCAGACGTATCATCTCTTGCAAGTTCAGCAGGTCTTATGAAGGGAACTTCACATCCCCAACGCTGGGCAACATCAATAATTTCAGGATCTTCTGACGATAATACAATCCTATCAATATATTTTGACTTTTTGGCAGCTTCAATCGTCCAAGCGATTAATGGTTTTCCGGCGAGTTCTCTAATGTTCTTACGAGGAACGCCCTTAGAGCCTCCTCTAGCTGGGATTATTGCCAAAACCGTGCAGCCCTTTATCATAAGAACCTCTCTTTGAATTCATCATTTGCACGATTGAAATCATCCATACGCCCAATATCAATCCAGTACTCACGGATGGGGAAAACGGAGGTTTCCATTCTTTTGGAAATCGCTTCCTCAAATAAACTAGGCATATCAAAAAACATCATTTTAGGAACTAGATTCAACATCTCTGGATTTAGAACATAAATACCGCCATTCACAAAAAATTGTTGTATTGGCTTCTCTACAATTCTCATTAATTGATGGTTATCCACCTCGACAACGCCATACGGAACCTGATACTCGTATTCTCTTACACACATGGTAGCTTGAGCGTTCGTATCGGTATGGAATTCAAGGAGTTGTTGGAAATTCACTTTTGTCAGCAGATCACCATTCATAACGATGATTGGCTCGCTCGGCACTTCCTCAATTAAACTTAGTGCTCCCGCAGTGCCAAGTCTCATATTTTCATAAATGTATTTGATTTCGACTCCCCACTTAGACCCGTCACCAAAATAATCTCTAATCATATCTGCTCGATAGTTTACAGATAAGTAGAAGCGATGAAATCCATGCTCAATGAAATTGTCTAGAATTGTTTCAAGAATTGGTTTGGTTCCAACTTTAAGTAAAGGCTTCGGGCAGTCGTCTGTCATAGGACTTAATCGTGAACCGAGACCTCCAGCCATAAGAACAATCCAATTATTCTTCTTCCTGGATTGAATTAATTGCTCTAGTAGCTCAATCTTTACAACGCGACCACTGTTGTCTAGAACGGGAATGTGTCGTAAAGCTCTCAATTTCATTTTAGTAAGTATGGTTTCTTTGCTTTCATTGACATTCGCCGTGATTGGCGATGATTGCATGACAAGATGGACAGGCGATGCTAAAGAAATCCCTTTTAATATCCCCCTACGAATATCTCCGTCTGTCACAGTTCCTTGGAGCTTATTGTCCGCATCAACTACGAGCGCAATTTGCAAGGCACCTTTATCAATAATTTCAAGAGAACTTAATATGGACGTGTCTGCATTGATTAATATTTCTCTCCAATTTTTCATCTATGCACTTCCTTTGCTGGGACTCCCACGTATGTACGGTGAGCTGGCACATCACTTAAAACCACCGCTCCAGCTCCGATAACAGAAAACTCATGAAGACTAACTTGCTGAATTATCGTTGCACCAGTCCCAATGTGGACACCATCGCCTACTTTGATACCACCAGACAATGTAACACCAGGTGCTACATGAACATGAGAGCCAACAACGCAATCGTGATCTACAGATGATCGTGTATTAATGATTGAATTCTCACCAATCTGTGTACCCGTTTGAATAATTGCTCCTGCCATGACTTGTACGCCTTCACCAAAGATAACATCAGAAGCAAGAATAGCCGAGGGATGAATAACTGGTATAAACGAATAACCTTTCGATTTAAAGGATTCATATATTTTTTGACGTAAATGTGTTGAACCTATGGAGCCCAGTGCATTTACTAATCTAATTTCTGATGGATCGTAATTATGAATAATGTAGTCATTCCCCAAACAAGGGATTCCTCGAAATGTGGTCAATTGGACCCGTGGATCTACATCCGTGAATCCCATAATATGATGAGATTGTAGGAGAAGAGAATCAATTAACACCCTCGAATGACCTCCGCCTCCTATCACAATAATAGGAAGTGTCATAACTGAACCTTATCATCTATCGAATAGTTTCGAGTCGCAGCTTTGCCAAGGTACTCCCAGAGATAGATCGGTGATACCCCGTCACCTGGGCGCTTAATTGTTAGGTTTTGTTCCGTAAATAGCTCACCTTGAGCAATTTCTCTCGCCGCTACAATACTTTTTCTAGCAATAGCACGATTAGCCAACTCTGATGGTACTGGACTTTTTCTTGGATGTCCTATCGCCTGCTCCACCTGTCTAATCGATTGAACCATCTGCTTTAACTCGTTTGGCTCTAAGGATGCTTGGTGATCTGGCCCTGGGAGGGATCTATCCAGTGTAAAATGTTTTTCAACCACAGCAGCACCTCTTGCTACGGCAGCAATGGTTATAGCGATACCTTCTGTGTGGTCGGAATAGCCAATGGGCAATTGAAATGTATGCTTTAACGTATCCATAACAAGAAGATTAACATCTTCATACGGTGCGGGATACTCCGTTGTGCAATGGAGAATTGTAACTTTCTCCTGCAGCAATTGCTGCCCTTCAGCTGAGACATACGCTTCTTGAAAAGAAGCTATTGAAGGTAGACGTGTGGCATCCCGATTCATAAATCCGAAGGCTAGGACACCCAGAGCCGTTTCAACCTCGCCAATGGTACTCATCCCTGTTGAAAGAATAATCGAAGCACCTGACTGTGCAGCTCTTAGGATAAGCGGTGCATTCGTTATTTCTCCTGATGGCAGCTTCAACATAGTGAGTCCCAAAGTTTGCACAAGTAAATCAACACTCTCAAGGTCAAATGGGGTTGATAAGAAATCTATCTTCTTTTGTTTACAATGATCAATGAGTGTCTGATGATCCTCTGCGCTTAGCTCCAGTTTCTTTAACATCTCGTATTGAGATTCAACTGCGTCCGTGTTTATTTGTTGATATTCGGCTTTAGGGGCTGATTTTGTAACAATGTTACTCGCTTTAAAGGTTTGAAATTTAACCGCATTTGCGCCTGCTTCAGAAGCTGCATTCACCAGCTCGATAGCCATAGCCAACGAGCCATTATGATTGACACCAGCTTCGGCAATGATGTAAGTTGGTTTCATCGAACATTCCCACTCCTTTAGCCGCGTCTCAAAACATATCGTGAAACCTTTTAACTAGTATGTCACCTAAGTCGGCATTCTTTAATTGATCTTTTATTTGAATGGAAGGCACACCCTCATCATAGGGCGTTTTCACACTTTGTAGGATTTGCTTAAATTCCGGAGAAAGTGCCTGTCTAATCGCCTTAATAATATTTTCTTTATGATTATCACAGTCTATAACTGATGCAGCTTTAAGTCGCCCGGATTGGCGAGAACCAATGTTTACAGTAGCTTTCTTAAATGAGGGAACCTCGATGAGACCACTAGAAGAATTCCCTATAACAACATCACATTGTTGAATCATACTTAAATAATTGACCTGCCCTAATGAGGCGAAAACTTTAACTCGATCTGGGTATTGATTTGCATACCGCTCGATATGATCGATAATGATTTGGCCCTCGGAATCTGAGTTTGGCTTTGTAATAATAACTGTAGCCTCGGGGAACGCTTCTAAAGCCTCTATTAACTGTGTGATTGCCAGCTCCGTCGTACCTTCTTTAACTGTCGTTGGATGGAAGGTAACTAAGAAGGCAGGAGTCCCTAATGAGCATTGCAAAATACCTTCCAGCTCTTCACGTTTTTTTAAAGGTAACCGCCTCATATTCTCAATGCCTAGTGCTCCAAAGTTAAATACACGTTCAGGCTGTTCACCTAATTGAATAACTCTATTGCGATAGGTGTCTGCTGCAACAAAATGCAAGTGAGACATTTTTGTAATCGCATGACGAATGGACTCGTCAATAGCTCCCTCCGTAATTTCACCACCATGCAGATGAGCAATAGGTATTCGAGCAATCATCGCCGCTTGGGCCGCTGCTAAGGCTTCCGTTCGATCTCCAAGAATAACGAGCATATCAGGCTGTAACCTTTTGAAAGCGTCAGCAAAGCCAATGGTAGCTAATCCTACAGACTTTGTTACTGCGCATGGCGTGTCACTTAACAGCAAGATTTCCAGCTTCTCATGGATTTCAAATCCGTCTTGTTCGATTTCCTTGTAGGTAAGTCCGAATTGTTGGGATAAATGCATACCAGTCGCTATGACCTGAAGCTCTAGCTCCGAATCTGACTGAATCTCCTTCATCAACCCCTGAAGTAATCCATAATCTGCACGTGTTCCAGTTACCACACATATAACCCGCTTACTGCTCATAGGTCTCCCCTAAACGAACACTGCTTGGAATATTCACAACTCTTCTACTCAAACTTTCAGCAACGCTCAAATCCATTTTGGGGCAATCCTTATACATATCCAGTTTATTTATTAATGTCCAAATAGGTCTTGTCATAATTCCTTGTTCATTCGTTAACTCGAGCAAGTTATCGCGTTGATCGGTCACTGCTTCATCGAGCAAAAGGACATTAAGCCAGTAATTACTTGAAGCGAAATCGGCTTCCTTAAAGCAAGCGATGCCTTCCATCGTTTCAAAAGCAGCGTGATACTGTTTCGCAAGCATTCGTTTACTATGAATAAATTGTGGGATTTGCTCTAATTGTGCACAACCAATAGCAGCATTAATATTCGGCATCCGATAGTTATAACCAATATGATCGTGAACAAACTCCCATTTATGTGGAACCTTGGCCGTTGTCGTCAAATGCTTAAGTTGCTTAGCTAGAGATGCATTGTTTGTCGTAATGGCACCGCCACCGCCAGTGGTCATAATCTTATTCCCATTAAAACTAAAAGCCGCAAGCTCTCCCCAGTTCCCAACATGCTTGTCTTTATAGTAGCTGCCCAGAGATTCTGCTGCATCTTCCACGAGTACTAAGTTAAACTGATGGCAGACTGCGAGGAGTGGCTCTAGATCAACCGGATGACCAAATGTGTGCATCGCAACCACAGCTTTCATTCGTCTTCCTGTATGCTTATTGTAGCAATACTCACCGCGGATCTCAGCAATCTCCACAAGATAGTCTTTCAGCTTAAAAGGGTCAACCCCCATTGTTCTATACTCACTATCTATAAAATGTGGAACAGCACCGCAATAAGCAATTGCATTCACAGTTGCAATAAAGGTTAATGCCGGTACGAGAATTTCATCTCCTGGCTTCACATTTAGAACTAGCAAAGAAACATGAAGTGCGGCTGTTCCATTCACAACAGCCACCGCGTGCTTGGCGCCTGTAAACTCGGCGAGCTTCTGTTCAAACTGATCAACATACTTACCAACAGAAGAAACCCAGCCAGTATCTAAGCACTCTTTCACATATGTCCATTCATTACCGCTAAATTTGGGTTCATGCAGAGCATTGAACCCGCCGGACGGTAGACATTCTTTCAGCTTATTTACGACTTCAATCACACTAAATTCATTTCTCATATATTATAAATTCCCGATTTATACATTTTGATGTTCTCTTCCTTCGTAAACCAATCAATCGTTTGACGAAGTCCATTCCTTAGGCCTTCACGTCCCTCATATTGCGGCTTCCAGCCTAACAGCGTTGAAGCTTTACCGTTGTCGGCCCATAGTCTTTCTACTTCACTTTTCGTTGGGCGCAATCGATCCTGATCGGTCACAATCTCCACTTGAGCACCCATCAGATCAGCTATTATCTCCACAGTTTCACCAATGGATATTTCATAGTTGCTTCCGATGTTAATCACTTCGCCCACAGAGCGTTCTGATTCCATGACGGAAATAAAACCACGCACCGTGTCTTCCACATAATTAAAATCCCTCGTTGGATGAATAGCCCCTAGTTGGATCTCTCGCTTCCCTGATTGAATCTGTGTAATGACAGTTGGAATAACCGCTCTCGCCGACTGACGAGGTCCATAGGTATTGAAGGGTCTAATCACGGAAACTGGCGTTTGGAAAGAGGAGTAGAACGACATCGCAATCTGGTCTGCGCCAATCTTAGAGGCTGAATACGGCGATTGCCCTTGTAAAGGATGTTCTTCTGTAATAGGTACGAACTTGGCTGTTCCGTATACTTCACTTGTAGAGGTATGAACCACCTTTGAAATACCGAGTTCTCTTGCCGCTTGTACGACATTAAGTGTACCTTTGACGTTGGTATCAATATAAGTATCAGGAGAGTGGTACGAATAGGGAATAGCAATTAAAGCTGCAAGGTGAAGAACCACATCACAGCCTTTCATTGCTTCTTTAACTCCGTAAGGATCTCGAATGTCTCCTGAGAAAATTTCGATATTTTCTTGAATCTCCTTGGGTGCGTAGTCTAGCCATCCCCAAGTATTAAAGGAGTTATAGAGAACGAAAGCCTTTACTTTATATCCAGCTTTCACCAAAGCTTCAGTTAGATGAGAGCCTATGAATCCATCTGCACCAGTAACAAGAATTTTTTTAGTCATATCATCATCACTCCGTTGGTCTGAGCCTTAATATATAATCTTGAATCGCTTCAAATATAGGAGTTATCGTTTTCATATCCACTTGACACCCATACATAAACTTCCCAAAATGCTGCATAATCAATTCTGCTTTGGCCACAAAGTCATTCTCAAACTTAATTTTGCCTAGATTTTTGATTAGCAATTCTTCCTGAACCCTGTTCATAGGTTTAATGAAAGTACTATAAAATTGGTTAGCTGTTATTTTCATAAATAGCTTATCGAACTTAGGGAATAGTTCACCTAAGCGTTTCTTATCTTTATGTTCTTTGCAACGATTCATATCGTTAAAGAAGCTCGTCGCTTGGTTATAATACTTATACAGCTGTTCATACTCTCTTTTCATTTCGGTCGCTTGTTTTTGAGCATAGGAGATATCATAACTATACCCGTTGTCATGAACATACCACTGTGGATCGACAACTCGCTCTTTAAATCGTGTATGTATCACATCTTCAAGGGACATAAACGTGGTATGCTCAATCTTCGCTCCACCTTGTGTTGTATTAATGACTTCCATGCCTGGACGTAATTTCAGGGTAGCTTCGATTTGATTCTTCATAATCAAATAACTCTGATTGGATTCTATTTGTTCACCATCAACGCTTTCAACGAGAACGGCATCTCTTCGGTCAGCTGGCAGCACATCTGCTTGCTCTCTAATCACCAAGGCTCCAGTGGAATAAAGCATATTGTTCCTGAAAGCCAGGTTCTGCCCTACTAGAATAACTAAATTAGACTGTAAAAGAAACAGTAACTGAAGCGCAATGACTGAAATCGTACCTGCATCATGCACAGCTTCTAAAACAGGTTTGCTTTTTTCTTGTAGGTAGAATGGTGCGATCGGATCTTGGTTCGTAAGCATGTGTAGTTTAGGACCATTGAAGTATTTAAGCACTTCAAACCCTACGCTACTGCCAAAGATAAGTGGAATGTTTGTAATCTCCAATTCATTCAGCTTTTCAAATACCTTTTGGTTCATTTGCGTGGGGTCATACGTACAAGCTGCGTCAGGATAAATATCATGATTAAGCAGGGCATTAATTGATGTACCCACTGAGAATATATAAGCTAAGCCATGTTCTTTGATGTATTTAAGATGCTCTATCTCATCTTGTAGAGATGGACCCGCAGCAACGATTATGACAGGTTTTCCTTTGAAAATATCCTTCTTCTCTAACAAAATGTTCGGTGTTTTTATCGTTTCTTCAAAGTTAATTAAACTATTGAAGATCCAACGCTTTTCATAACTCATATTGACTTGCAGCGTTGTTTTCTTTTGTGAAAGTAATTCTTTAAACAAGGAAGAAAACTGTTGAAACTTCTCCACAAATATTTTTTCATAACTAGGCAATTGTACTAACAGCATTTCTTCATGCATTTCTTCAACAAGACGTTTTAATGAAGACTCCGCACTCGCCATACTCGTTTCCAAAATTAGATTCTTACATTGTGCAGGAAGCTTGGGAAGTGAAATGCGAGATAAAAAAGCCTCGAATAATTCAGGAACAGGTTCATATAAGGTAAAAGGAATGCCTGGATATTTAATCATGAAAGCTTCTATATGATAGCCAAGGCCTACACCATAAAAAAAGACATGCTTGTATTGCTCAACATTCTCAAATTGTTGAATGAATTGAACGGCCTCATCTTTGGGATTATATTTACTGTGTAAAAACAAAGATTTACCCTGATGTTCGATTACTACGGTAGAATCTCCACTTCTGGATGGGAGAACGTCAAAAGAAACACCATCCGTTCTTTGCTTCAATTCTTGCAGTTGGTTCCATACAGGAGTGAACCTATTCTTAAGAAATACGATGTTATCAGCTGAGATCATGACGTAGTACCTCATTATCAATAGTAGTTGTTACAGTAACTAGTAACTGATCTAGGATTGAAACAATTTCATACTTCAAAATATCCCCCGTTAAAACCAAATCTCCATTCTTCAAAGCATCTTCCAAGTTAGAAAGTTCTTCTTGAAGTGATTTGGATATGTCTATATACGCTGTCGAATTATGATATTGATTTTTGGTTTGTATCACTTCAATATTTTGCGTCACCCACGAAAGTCCTTCGAAAAGCTGCGTCAACTTATCCCAGCTTTCTTTCGTAGCCCCTTGATAGAATTCATCTGCTAGCTTGGTTACCTCTGGTAGAGCTCCCTCTAGATATTGCTGCATAGTAAGGACAGATTCATCCAACAACTGCTTCAATGTTTGAACCTTTACGTTAACTTCTTGTATCCCTTGAATATGTTCGATCATATATTCTTGAAATCCTTCAAAAACCTCGACACCATCAATTTCCATAAGTTCAAGGTATACTTCATTTTCGTTCAGAATATCTTCTATTTGGTTCAAACTAGACTCAATAGAGCTTATATCGTTAGGGTAAGAAATCGATTGATCTAATATCGTAATAATCACAAAGTAGCCCCCAGTTATGCAATAATAATGAATTTAGTATTATTATCGGCATAAGCAGAGGCTTTTATTAGATAGAAAAAACCCTCGAACAATAAAGTTCGAGGGTTTTCGACAAGAACGTTAGAATTAACGAAGCAATTGAAGAACGCCTTGTGGTTGTTGATTTGCTTGAGCCAACATAGCTTGAGCAGCTTGGGAAAGGATGTTGTTCTTCGTAAAGTCCATCATTTCTTTCGCCATATCAACGTCACGAATACGGGATTCAGCACCTGTCAAGTTCTCAGAAGCTGTTTGCAAGTTGTTGATTGTGTGCTCAAGACGGTTTTGTACAGCACCCATTTTGGAACGTTGTGCAGATACCGTTTTGATTGCATTATCAATGGAATCAATAGCTTGGGAAGCTCCGTTAGCACTAGTAACATCTACACTGGAAATACCCAGAGCAGCCGAACGCATATCGCCTACAGCGAAACTAATCGTTTGACCACGGTTTGCACCGATTTGGAACGACATACCGCCGCCGCCTGCAGCTTCTGTTTGAGCAGAACTCAAGCCGAGGTCAGAAAGACCTGTTTGACCTGGACGGTCAGCGAAGGAAACCGGACCAGATGGGCTGGCAACTTGGAATCTTCCATCGTTCGATACGGTTACAGATACATGCTCAAGGAAATTAGAATCTCCCGAAGTGTAACCATTAGCTGTGTTGTATGAATCAATCGAAGCATTAATACCAGATGCGATATGAGATGCACCGGAAGTCATAGGTGTAACACCGCCAGAAATACCGGAAATGTTAACAACAAGATTGATATTGCCAATCTTCATGTCCCCAGATAGAGCCGCACCAGCTGGAATGTCAGCGCCAGCGTAATAAGTTTTTCCGCTTGTAACTGTACCAGTGGTTGTCATAGTATCAAGGACTCCACCACCACCACCGCCGCCAGAAACCGCAATTCTAGCACCGTCGCCTTTTTTAGAACTTTCCAAGATTAAATGGCCACTAGAACTTGCGTACCCAGTGATATGTCCTACATTGACGCCAGCTTTATCAATGGCTTCATTGATTTTGTTAACAATCAGGTCAGCAGCGGCTTTTTGAGTGGCTTTGCTAGCTGTTACACCAGACAACACGTTCCTCTCAGCCGTTGTTAATGTAGACCAATCAACAGTAACATGAGTGCCGTCAATGTCAATACCTTCTCCACTAAACAGCGCCGGTTGGACACCAGACATCGAAGCCGTACCGGACATTTTAGCACCGCTCAACTTAGCAACAACTGCACCAGTTGTAACGTTTTGAGCAATGCTACCGCCAGCTGCACCTTTAAGAGCACCATTCAACAATTTTTGAGTATTGAACTCAGTTGAATTACCGATACGGTCGATCTCTGATTTCAGTTGACCAACTTCTTCTTGCAGAGCAGAACGATCTTCAGCTGTGTTCGTTCCGTTAGCGGATTGGTCAGCCAATTCGCGCATACGTTGAAGGATGGAGTGAGTTTCGTTCAATGCACCCTCAGCTGTTTGAATCAAGGAGATACCATCTTGAGCATTCTTGGAAGCCATATCCAAACCGCGGATTTGAGCTCTCATTTTCTCGGAGATTGCTAGACCAGCTGCATCATCACCAGCGCGGTTGATGCGAAGACCGGAAGACAATTTCTCAAGGGATTTGCTTGCTGCTGCTGTGTTACCCGTCAATTGACGGTGTGTGTTCGCTGCTGCGATATTGTGATTAATTCTCATTTGTTTTCTTCCTCCTGAAGGTTCGTTTGATCCACATCCATGTGGATTTAATTGTAGGCTGCAAGCGGGTCGGCCGCCCTGCTTGAAGACCCATTGATATATATATCGTCCTAGCGATTCCCAAAGTTTATAGCTATAATAAAAAAAATGTCGACCAGAGGTCGACATTTTGATTTATTTGGGTCTATTGATTAGTTTGCTTAGGTTCAGAGGACTAATCTTACTAGCAGTAGCTTCTTTATTGGACTCCTGGATGTGCTGATAGATCTCTTTGCGAAATACTTCAACATGCTTTGGAGCACTGATGCCAACACGAATCGTATCACCTTCACTACCAAGAATAACGATCTCGATGTTATCTCCGATCATAATGGATTCGCCTTTTTTTCTAGCCAAAACAAGCATGCTCCTCACCCCTCCACTTGCGTTGTTTCACTCAACACAATTTCATGTTTGACGTTATAATCAGAGTCATGCAGAATAATTTGCTTGGCTTCATTCGTCTTTATATTCCAAATAATCGGTGCCAATAGGTTCAATGTGATTTTCGTATAATCATTATTTACTGTAACGACAGACCATACCAGTACATCATCGGGCTTCTCGATCTTCAACTCGTCCTGCACGACTTCAGGCAGACTGATATCATAATCCCCAAAGAAGTGAAATGGATCTGTAACGAGAAATGAAAGATCACCTTCCTGCACAGATTGAATATATGAGAAAGGAGCACTGTCCTCAGGCTGTACCAATGTAAACTGAGTTAGCTCTTCAAACCCTGGAACTCCTTGTGTGAAAGTGATGATATCAGTTTCTTGAACCTCTAGTTCGCCGAAAAATAGGGTCGAAATTTTCATGTGTCGCAGCTCCTTCAGTTGGAAGTATTCAAATAAAAAAAAGCCATAGAAATCATCTATAGCCTGATTATAACCCATTATGTTTTGAAATCAATTTGTGGCAACGAAATATCCACCTTAGGATATTGTCTCATATAAATATCGAGCTTTCCTCGATTGTAATCAATCTCAGGCTTGTTTACGCGTGCGTTGACATTGACTTTGCCGTCTGTAACGTTAATTTCTGCCTTATGAGCTGTATACGTAATATCCACATTGTCAAAAGATGCTTCACCGTAGTAATCAAGCTCTGGATGACTAACACTAAGATCCTTCGCGATCTCTGCAATCGCATTTCCACCTAGATGAATGGCAGCCATCCGGTTGCCATCTTCCACGCGCCTTGCAATGCCTTGCATCGCGATCTCATGACACTGCGAATAAATTCGGCTCAAAGCCGTAAGTATCGGTCCTTGACCAAGGGCATCCCATGCACGGCTCTGATCTATTTCAAGATCTCCTCGGGGCTGACGAATATCCTGCTTAGGCCGATCCACTTGCATTTCATAAGTAGGTCTTGGTTGTTTAATATCTTGCGTACCCAGATCAGCGTCTATCCCGATTAGAGCCGGTTGCTGGCTTATTTGTATTTGAGGAATACTTAGCAGTTCAACCGCCTCCTAATCGAGATAATTAGTGTAGGAAATCAACTAAAGTAGGGACAATTACTTTGGATCCTGCAGATAGAGAAGCCTGGTAGACGTTCTCTTCCATTTTCAAATTGGTAATAACCAATGACATGTCGGCATCTTCCGTCTTTGATTGCAGACTTTGCAAGTTAATACCAACATCTTTCAAACGATCCTCCGCAAGCTGGACGCGATTCGTTTTGGCACCAATATCTGCCCTTGCTCCTAGGACTCCGCTCATCCGCTGATCCATAAGCTCAATAGACTTCTGAATACTCGGCTGATCTCCCGCTTTCAATGCATTAGATAGATCCTTCAAAATCTGAAAGGCATTATTCGCATTACCAGATTTACCGAAGACTTGTTCAGCCGTTTTGTTCATCGCAATTTGAACGCCAGCACCGATTTCGAACTTAATCTCTCCGTTATCCGTCACAGCGGTAGCTGCATTATCTGGATCAGGGAACGGAGCTTTATCTGTGATTTGACCATTGAAAACAAACTTCCCGTTGAACTGACTATTACCAATATTTGTCATTTGATTATAAAGTTGATCAATTTCTGTTTTCATCGCATCCATTGACTCTTCCGAGTTAGTGCCATTCGCAGCTGTTACAGCAAGCTCACGAGCTCTTTGCATAACGTTTCCTGTTTGATCCAGCATCGTATCCGTGTAATCCAAGAACGAAACCGTCGCATCGACGTTCCTTTGATATTGATCGTTCGCACCAAGCTCACTGCGATAGCGCATAGAGAAGCTGATTCCTACTGGATCATCAGAAGGCTTATTAATTCTACGACCTGTCGATAATTCGTCTTGAAGCTTATCCATCCGTGTTAAATTTCCGTTCAAATTACGCAGCAACTGCGTATTCAGCATGCCTTGCGTGACGCGAAGTGCCATTGCCTTTCCACCCCATATTTCTTGTTATGTTTGTTTGAACTATCTGCCTACGACGCCCATAGAGTTAATAACTTTATCAAGCATTTCATCGAATGTGGTTAAGGAACGTGCTGCCGCGTTATAGGCATGCTGATACTTAATCATATCGGCCATTTCTTCATCTAGAGATACACCGCTAACAGATTGACGTCTTGAATCCACCTGATCAACAAGAATCTTCTGATTTGAAACTTGACGTTGAGCTTCCTGTGTTTGAACCCCAATTTCGGAGACCACAGCACGTAGGAACTCATCAAATGAACCACCATTCAGAATAACTTTGGTGACGCCAGAGCCGTCAAAATTAAATTTATCATTTTTAATTGCCGCAAGTTTGAGAGCTAGCTCATTATTACCTTTAACCACTTTCTCAACACCGCTGGCATCTATATATGTTCTAGAAGATGCAGCAATATTCTCCACATTATCCGTAATGTTTGCACTAACCTTCATCGTTTCAGCAGCCGTACTAAAGTCTGCAACAGGGGAGAAAAAATCCCCCCCCTTCGTTGGAGGGTCTTGCAGTGTGTATCCTTCTTTATGCGTAGTGTTCACCGCAGTTACAATGGTAGATACCATCGAATTCAGTTGATTCTTATACTCTGAAACATAGCGTTGATTCGAAAGCATCAGGCCATACAGCTCTCCGCTGTTCAAATCTGACGGATATGCCGCACTTGCTGTGGATCCATCGAATTCTGTCGCTTCACTTGCGACAACGAGATCTTGATTACCCATTTTCACCCGATAACCACCGGATTCCTCTTGAACGTTAACATTAATGACTTTGGACAATTCATCTACTAACAAGTCCCGTTGATCGCGAAGATCATTTGCATTATTACCAAGACCTTCAACACGGAAAATCTCATTATTCAGACCCGCAATTTGCTTTAGTGTCGTATTCACCTGTGTCACTTTGACAGTTATGTTGTCATTTAAATCGGAAGAAAGGTCATTCAGCTGCTTTGCTGCATGGTTAAAGGCATCTGTTACAGCTAAAGCGCTCTCCTTCACAACGGCTCTTGTCTCCAAGTTATCCGGTTGTTTACTAAGCTCTTGCCAGGAATTCCAAAAGTTATCCAGCACCTGGCGAAGACCTGTATCAGAGGGCTCATTAATGATCGCTTCCAGCTTCTCTAGTGAATCTTGTCGAACGGTCCATTCACCCAAGCTCTTGTTCTCATTTGCGTACTGCTTATCGAGAAAAGCCTCACGTATACGCTTTACTTCTGTAAACTCTACACCTTGCCCCATTTGTCCTGGGATGGTGGATCGGTTTAAATTCAGTGCTTCGATGGGCTCAGCCGCAACCATTTTGACAACCTGACGTGAAAAGCCTGGCGTATTGGCATTCGCTACGTTATGTCCAGCCGTAGTTAGTGCTGCTTGCTGTGTAAGGATCCCCCGCTTGGATATTTCAATTCCGCCGAAAGTTGATCTCATAGTTTCCCTCTCCTAGGCCCTACTGGGTATTCTGAATGTAAATCTATTCCTAGCCTCTACGATCGAACAGTCCTTGCCGATTGCCACTCTTGGGTTGATTCGGATTCTTATACACCACATCATCATCCGGTGGGCCAATAATGAGATCAAGCGAATAGTCCACGAACGCCAACGACTGCTCAATTAATTGCTGGTTAATCACGTTACTGGATTTTAATTCCTCTATGGTAACAAGCAGCTTTTGTTGTGCTTTCATAAGCGCTTGCTTCTCTTCAGCTTTAAAAATAACTTTAATCAAATCACTAACCGTGATCTTGGGATTGGGATTGTAGCCTCTCGAGATCAAATAAGAGCCAATGAATTGAATGCGTTGCTGATTCGCCTCTGATATCGTTCTAACCCACTTGTTCTCTCGATTTATTATCAGATTCAATTCACTAATATTGTTGCTAACAAGGACCTGCGTCTTTACCTTTGCGAGTTCAAGCAGTGCTTCATGCGCTCCTTGTAGTGTGTTCATCGTTTCCAATAAAGGCTGTATCGACATGATCGTCACCTGCTCTTATCTATTGTTTATACGGGGTTCTTTATTTCAAGTACGGCAGTATTTTCTCAGCAATTTTCCCTGCATCTACATGGTAAGTCCCCGATGCCACAGAAGATTTCAATTGCTCGATTCGAAGGGTTTGCTCTTCCGTACGACTTCCTTGAGCACCTAGCAGTTCCTTTGCATGGGCTGAGATTTCAACCTGATCCTTCGCTTTACCTTTCTTGCTAGCAGCTTGCGCGAAAGCGGCATCTCCTGATTTCTTATACGGATTCACTGCGCCAATGCGCCCATTATCATTAATTTTCATACCGATACACTCCTATATTCTCCGACCTAAAAAATAAAATGCCGATAATCGTTAGAACTATTATCGGCATCTTCTATATGAAACTTTATATCTCTAAACGCCTATTTCGAAATTAGTAACGATCCCGCAACCGTTCTTGAATATTAAAGCTGACCTTCCCATCCTGTGCAATCTGATCCTGTCTCCGCCGATCATCTTCCGAACTATTCCTTACATCCTTCACAAGCTTAGCACGACATGTCTCACATATCGTATTCTCACGAATCGCTGTTCCACATACCTCACAGGAGTATGACATATTCGGTGCGTGCATAATCGAAATACGCCCTTCACGAATAAACTTGGTGATTTGCTTAACAGAAACGCCCGTTTCTTCGCTTAGTTCATGTATGTTGACTCCCTTATTTTTGCGCAGGTAGTTCAGGCATTTCTCATATTGCTGCTCCAGATCCTTCATGCAATTCGGGCAGAACTCTGCAAAGCCTTTCACAAATATTTTCCCACAACGCGAACAATTCGCCACATTCATACTCATTGTATGGCCTCCTTATTAGTATTCCCAGTTCCCACTTTTTAATTCCAGTTTACCGCAATTCGACAGCATTTGCCTATTACTATTTTTATTAAAATAAGACTTCACCACTTTCACCTTGCCCAGGTGAGTCCATAAATTTCGACAGATATCGACATCTGCTCTCTTATCGCCATCGCACATTGATTCATCGTACTCCCTGTTGTGTACACATCGTCTACGATATAAATGATAACCGCCGACCCCAGTGCAGCCACTTCACGCTGATTCAATGCATCGAATTCAAACACATGCGCAAGATCGTCGATCCTCTCATTTCGCTTTTTAAAGCTCTGTTTATCCGTATGCTTAGAACGATTGAGCAAGCGTACGACCGGGAGGTTCACCCGCCGACCTAATTCGATGGCCATTTGCTCAGCTTGATTGAACCCCCTCTCCTGCATACGGCGTTCGCTTACAGGTACGTAAGTGATGAACTCCCTCACTTGATCCGTTCCCACTGGCTGCGATACCTTCCTCTCCAACTGCAGTAACTGAAAAGAATGAACCAGCATATGGCCGAGAACTGCCTTCAGGCGTTCGTCCCCTCGATACTTATACCTCGCCAGAAGCTCTTTCATCGTTTCGTCATATCTGACCGCACTACGGCTTCTAGAAAAATGAGTATGCGGCTTCCGCCGACAATCCGGACAGTACTCTCCTCGTCCACACGATGGACAAACCACCTTGCGAATCCACGGAATCTGTGTGTAGCACGCGTGACAAAGGCCAAGCTCACTACGTTCAAGGCTGCTTAGTTGTTTGCATAATAAACAAGCCTCTCTCTTAGTTCCTAGCAGCGAAAATAACGCAACACTTACTTCCTTCCACCACCCGCTCATGTAACTCCTCCTTGCAGAAAACCGTGTTTACGCGCAATCCGATTCATTGTACGTATCTGTCGAACTGTTTCTTTCTGTGATTTCGTTATTTCGGCAGCGGCAAAATACACCTTCCCATGCGGGTCATCCTTCGATCTTCCTGCGCGCCCCGCCATCTGGACGAGCGCAGCTTCATCGAATAACTTCGAATCCGCATCCAAAATAAAAACATCAGACTGGGGCACCGTTACCCCTCGTTCAAGAATGGTCGTCGTGACGAGGATACGAATCTCTCGATTACGAAAAAGCTGAACCTTCTCGGTACGCGATGCGTCTTTGGAGGAAGTTCCCTCCACACGAACAGCTGCCTTGTCCCCTTTTAACTTACTTCTTAATAACTCTACCATCGGTTCTACGAGCTGGATATTCGGAACGAAAACAAAAACTTGAGCACCACGTTCAATGGAAACTTCTAACCGGGATTTAATCGGAAGTGGAATGGTTTGTGAAGCGATGAACTTCCTTAATGTAGGGGTAGTCATCAACTGAGGGACAGGCAGGGGATGTTTGTGAAAGCGTACGGGTACGCGAACATGCGGTAGACGCCCGCGCTCAGCGGCTCGCCTAATCAGATCAGGTGGTGTTGCCGACAGCAGGATATTCGTCCCGCTGGGCTTACATACTTTCGCTGCAGCATAGCTAAGCATCGGGTTGTTATGATACGGGAAGGCATCGATTTCATCGATGATAACGAGGTCAAAAGCTTGATGGAATCGCAACAACTGATGCGTTGTTGCGATCGTAATTTGTCCTTGCTCCCAGCGCTGCTCGCTTCCTCCATACAGCGTGACCACGCTGTAGCTAGCGAACGCCCGCTGGATGCGGGGCTGAAGCTCTAACACCACGTCCTTACGTGGTGTCGCAATGAGGACCCGCCCGCCACGAGCGGCGGTGTAGTGAATGAACGGGAAGATCATCTCCGTCTTCCCGGCGCCGGTGACGGCCCAGATGAGGAACTTACGGGGACTGGGTTGATTGCTCTGGATATAGGTCAGACCCTCAAGCGACGCCTTAGTCTGAGCATCACTAAGTCCCCAAGGTTCGATGTACGCTTTTAAATCGTCATCATCAACCCACTCAGCTACAATGTCACCTGATCCTCCTTGTACGAGCAAAGAACAGGAACGAACCCTCCCCATCGTGAGACACTCCTCACAATAAGGGCAGGCTTGTCCGCAGGACAAGCACTCCGACCAGAACATTTGCTCTGCCCCGCTTCCACAACGCTTGCATGTGTAGTCCGAAACCCTCCTGAACCAACGTCTCCAATCACGCTGTTCCTTAACGCATAAGCCGTTCGTGAGCGTCACATCGCCGTTGAGGTGGGCGAGTTGAAGATAGGCTGGCCACATAGCCTCCATCCCTACTAACTCTCCACCAGACACTTCTATTAACTGCTGAAGCTCTTCGACCAGCAGGGCACGTCCTCTGCAAGCTTCAACGAGCTTCATATATACGCTCGAAAACAGCTCAACGCTGCGAGAATTCTCGCTCCGCCAACGGGTATATTCAATTATGTCCGACCGCATCTCAGCAGTAATCGACAGTCCACACTCAGTTGCTTCTCTCTTTATCAGCGCAAGCAAACATCCCACACTGTCCTTGCATTCCCCTACAACAGGCCTCTTCCTCAACCCTTCAAGCAGCCGTATCCCTTGCCCTAACGAAATAAAAGGTTCGAACAATACGAGGCCGGCGTCGGCTGCGTAGTGCTCGAACCAATATTGGATATCTGTCTGGGCGTGTACGGTAAATTGCCATTCCCATACATTTCCTTTGCGAACGGCATAGATCTGAACCTTCATTCCTCACCGTACTCTCTTCATAACATAAGTATTTGAATGCGTATACCCTCAGATAACAGGAATCTTTACAAGATCCTCCCTATTACTGAGATGAACAAGTACAACCGGATCTTCGTCATGCTGACTCAGAAAACGATCAACGGCATCGTAATCGGACTGAAAACGCAGATCCAATGCATACGTTTGGGATAAACGCTCAATAATCTCTCTCGTATCGTCGGACGAACCCTCATCAATGATCGTTGCCTTGACCTGGTTGCCTTTTACACGCGAAAAGAAAAATAACGAGCGAATAACCCACTCAATCTGATTTTGATTATTTTTGGTAACAAGTAAAATAGTCGCCGGTTTCTTCTTAATCCCCTTACGGGCACCGAATAAGAGATGCAACATGACAATGCTCACGCCATAGCAACCGAAGATACAGAGCAATCCAATCCACATAGCGGGTCCCTCCCTTACCTGCAGTGTATGCGGCAGAGCAAAGGGGGGTTCCTATTAGCATGGAAAGGGAGCAGTGTGAATTACAACGTTACCCAACCATTCTTAATTGCTATAATTACCGCTTGTGTACGGTCATCTACTTCCATCTTTTGAAGAATACTACTCACGTGGTTTTTCACCGTTTTCTCACTGATATAGAGGAACTCACCAATCAGCTTATTGCTTTTGCCTTCTGCCATAAGACGAAGCACTTCTGCTTCCCTTTTGGTTAATGGGCTGTTCGCATTATGTATGTATTTCAGTCCGGAATCCTTAACGCCTGTGCCCGTTCCAACCACACCAACGTCGTCCAGATATGTCATACGTCTTAGTTGATTAATAAGCTTACCTGTAACCTTGGGATGAATGTAAGCATGTCCTGCAACGACAGATCGAATCGCATTAATAAGCGACTCCGCTTCCATATCCTTCAGCAAATAGCCTGAAGCGCCTTTACGCAGCGTCTCAAAAACATAACTCTCATCATCATGAATGGAGAGAATGATGACTTTAATATCAGGAAAGATCAGTTTTAACCGTTCTGTTGCAATCACACCGTTCTCAAGGGGCATATTAATGTCCATGAGCACAATGTCTGGCGTAATTTGATTACACAGCTCAATGACTTGAATGCCATCGCCACACTCACCGATAACTTCCATATCATCTTCCATATTAATGATTCGTTTAACACCTTCACGAAAAAGCTGATGATCGTCTGCAATGACAATATGCACATTGCGATTATGACTCGCCGTGTTGTCCATTCTGATTTTCCTCCTTGTTCTCTCCAACGCCGCCGATAGGGATGAGCATCGTAATTTTTGTTCCTGAATCTTTCTCGGACTCTAGAACCATCGTACCTTCTAGCAGCTCCACACGCTCTCGCATTCCCAGTAAACCAAAGTTATTCCCCTTGGCTATTCTTTGTTCTGTTAGCGGTACATCAAAGCCAATTCCGTTATCTACAACGTAGATTTGTACTTGATCCGGTTCCAGCGTGAGTTCAACAGACAAGAAGGTGGCTTTGGCATGTTTGTTTACATTCGATAAAGCTTCCTGCACCAATCGGAAAATCGCAATTTCTAGCCCGGAAGGTATGCGAGTCTCTTTCCCAACCAAGTTGAATTGTGTGTGGATTCGATATTTGTCTTCGAAGTCCTGAACGTATTTCCGTAATGTAGGCACAATCCCCAGATCATCGAGCGCCATTGGCCGGAGGTTGAAGATGATCTTACGAACCTCTTCAAGGCCATTTCTGACTTGTCCCTTTAAATCGACCAATTCATCTTTCACAGCCGAAATATCTTCCTTCACGAGCATGCGTTGGGCAATTTCAGTCCGAAGCACCACGTTCGCCAAGGTTTGAGCCATGCCATCATGAATTTCTCTTGCAATGCGTTTCCGCTCTTCCTCCTGGGCCAAAATAATCTTTAACCCCAGCAGTTGTCGATTCTTTGCAGATTCGAGTATACGTGTTAACTGATTGAGATCCCCTGATAAGTATTCTAAGGCAACATTCATCTGAGAGACAATTGTCTCAGCGCGTTCTACCTGCTTGTCTACATTTTTCATGCGAACCTGCAGGTCATTGCGGCGGATCTTGAGATTATTCTCTTTTTCCCGCGCAACGGTTAGCTGTAATTGAAAAGCGATAGCGGCTTCATAAGCAATCTTGATATCTTCTTCACGATACTTGTTGAAATCACGACTGACTTCTGTGAGTCGGATCCGCGACCTCTTGTATTCTTTCTCTAACATATCCACGAGATCAATCGTAACACCCGTCTCATGCTTAATGTCATTGAGCTCCCGAGCAAGTGACTCTTTCTCTAAGCGTGATGACTCAGCAATTTCAAACAATTGATACTTGCTGCTTTCCATGACGTTAATGGCGTTGGTAATGACCTTGTCTATAGCGTCTGGTTGCACATGAAACGAGCTCCTTTTAATAAAACCTTATAATAGTAAGTTGTCTACCCCATATTGTAGCATAGTTCTTCCTGTTTGCCGTGTACTTCTAGTACTATTTATTCAATAGAAATTCCGTAATTCTGGGGATCCCAGCCTACTTTGAAGCCTAATCGCTCAGAAATGAGCCGTAATGGGACCATGGTCACATTATTCATGATAGCCGGCGACACCTCTGCCGTGACTCGTTCGCCATTTACAAGCAGATCAGCTTGATCAATCCACAGGTCAATTAGCTTATCACCACGAATAACAGTTACTTTACGCTCTTTGTCGTCCCACTTCACAGTACCACCCAAAGCTTCTGTCACGAACCGAATGGGTACCAACGTGTTATCCTTCACGATCGTCGGCGATTGCTCTAACGTCATCGAATTACTATTCAAAGTTGCTTGCTTTTTATTTACGGTGAGCTTAATTGTATTTTTCGGTAGTGCTGGCAGTTGGCCTTTATAGATGAATGAAATATCGTCAATATTAATTTTCCCTTTAGCCGCTCTTTCATCCTGCCCGTTAGCGGGATTTGCGACATAAATGCTTTTTATCACAATGGGAGACTTCAGATCGGATACATCCGCCGTCACCTTGCGCCAGCCTGTCCAGTTCATATTTTCTGTAAAACTCACATAATTCAGCTTGCCGTCCCCATCGATCACTTCTGCACGAACCCAGTTGAAGCTGCCATCTCCTAGGACTTTAGCTGTAATAAACTCAGGTTCGCCCTCTATTGGAGCGCCATTCCCATTATTAAACCTCGCGTACGCGGCTTTCGTACCAAGTCCTTTTGTGAAATCATAGGCGATTTCCAAGTTCTTGTTGCCGTTGTTCTGTGCGATATTGACTGTAGAAACAACCTCTGCCGGGTACTTATCCCCTGTTGTCATCACAGCAAATTTATCTAAATCGTACCACACTTTCTCCTGTCCCACAGGCAGTGTGACCATTGTGCTATATCCGTCGTAGCGTGCAATGACCTGAGCAGTCTGCGCCCCCGCAGTACTATCTACGTGTAGCACACCATTGGTGATCGTTCCTTTAACTCCGCTAAGCTCCCAAGTGGCCGATGCCGCGGGTAATTCGCGCGTTGCACCACTTCGTGTTGTAACGGTTATTGGCAGCTTGAAGTCGCCACCCTCCGTCAATGAGAAAGACCCCGATTTAAAAGCCATCGACGTAATCTGATCACGTCCGACAACTTCCACATCCATCGTTGCGGAACCTTTGCCTGATTTGGCAACAATCTGTGTTTTCCCAGGCATAGTCGGTGTATAAACGTTATCCTTGAACGAACCATTGGCCATCGTGGTGCTCCATTGTGGAACAATACCAGTAATCGAAATCGGATTATAATAATCATCATAAGCTTTAAATTGATAAGTGCTGGATTCATTCATGAATAATAAAGATGGCCCTTTTAAAATAAGTCCCTTCAACTCACCCTTCGGTGCTGTAGTGTACACACCCAATCCATTTGCAACGGCACGTTGATTGCCATTCTGCGTTTTGTTTACAAGCTTCGGATCCACATCGCCAAGCGGCCTAGACACCATTTGTGTCGAACCACCACCATCGAGTACCATTCCCCTCCAAACACCCGCATCAATCATGAATTGCTGCAGTTCTGGGAGTGTCATCCCCGCACTATCTCCGCTGCGATCCGATGTAATAATATAAGCTTTCTTCAGATCCTTCGAGTAACCAACAGCTGTCCGAGAAAGGGGACTATATCCGTTAAAATCATTAATGTTCCGCGTAAAATAGCTCGGCTTCGCATCATCTACCAACAATGTGCTGCCACCGATGAGCATTTTGAAGTTTTTCCAATCATACGTCTTGGAAGCATCGTGTGGAATCATGTCATATTTGGTCGTAATCTTATCCCCAACCTTGAGATGTTTCACGATAAACTCTCTAGCTAATCCCGAGCCTCTGAGGATATATCCATCTGCAGGAGCCGCCATTTTCACATTCGTATCGATCTGTATTTCTTTAACGATATCATTCTGGATGAGTGCCTCTGTAGGCACGTGTGTGCCGTCAACAGCGCGCTGTGTCATCGCCCAAGCACTTGTGTAGAGGAAAAGGCCATCCGCGATCATCGGTACATCATTATCATCCCAGTAGAACGTTTTGTTCACACCGCCAAGTTCGAACGATGTTCCATCCTTTGCCGTTACCTTACCCTGAAAATCAAAAATATCAATAATCGGCTGATTCGTCTTCGTAATAGCAAAAGAGTACAAACCCGAAATCTTCGCTGGCGTCGCCATTACCTGGCCATTCGTGATCTGAGCACCCTCTGGCACGCCTTCCGCCTGTGTATTATAGAAGTCTCCATTCACCCCAGCCACAGCACCCGTGTCCTTCACCATGCCGAGCACACTCTGATTCTTCGTGAACTGGTTATTCGTTCCTGCCATGGCGTCTATCTTCACGTTCGGGTTCGTCAGATCAACTTCGATCACATTGGCGTTCACCGAGACTTCCTTATTGCTACGTGTTGTTGTCCATACGTAATTTTTCATGATTGCGCCTGATGTAATCGTCTCTTGCGAGCCCAGCGTCAGCTTCGTGCCTGCCGCGTTCACCGTTGTTCCCGCCACCAGCTGCCACACCAAAGCGCAAGCCAGCGCAGCTACTCCTACTTGCCTCTGTACCTTCATGTTGCCGTTCCACTCCTCTTTTTTCATCTAAGTCTAGTATCTATCATTTAAGCGATAACTATATAGACTCTTAAACTATGGAAAAAGTTACGATTTCCCCCATGTTGTATTCATATGTCAGTAAATAGCACCCGTACGAGCGCAAACTAAAAAAGAGCATAACCCGATCAGGGTCTGCTCTCTGCTTGAGATGCTCATATACTATAATCAAATTATTTTCTTTAATTTAGCCTCTTGTTCAATCGAACGCGCTGAGAGAAGCTCAATAATTCGGTGTTGTTGTTCTTGAACAACTTCCAATCGCTTCACGATTTCATTGGTTTCCAGCACCGCTTGTTTGATTTGGCCTTGTTCTAACTCTAGTCTGTCTAATCTCTCTATGACTGGTGACAATTCTGCCTTAATTATTCCGGTAAGTGCTTCTTTCAAATCGCTATCCAACTTATCGCGCTCCCTTCGTATACCAACACAGAACTTATCTTATGTCATCATAACATAATTCCCTATGTAATAGCATTAGATGACATATACAGATATTAACACGCAAGATCACAATTGTAAATAGATATATTACTTTTGTAAATAGTTGGCTAAATACCAAAAAAGCCGCCCACAAAGGACGGCTTCTCTCTATATGCTAATGCTTAAGTTCTAATGCTTGAATTCTTAATGTTTCCGCTTTATCTGTACGCTCCCAAGGAACATCTAGATCGTTACGACCGAAGTGGCCGTAAGCCGCTGTTTGACGGTAGATAGGACGACGAAGATCAAGCTCTTTAATGATACCCGCTGGGCGAAGGTCAAAGTTATTGTGAATTAGCTCAACAAGCTTCTCTTCACTCACTTTAGCCGTTCCGAATGTATCCACAGCAATGGACACTGGACGAGCAACACCAATCGCATAAGCCAATTGAACTTCACATTTCTCAGCCAGACCAGCTGCTACGATATTCTTCGCAACATAACGCGCCGCGTAAGCACCGGAACGGTCAACTTTTGTCGGATCCTTACCGGAGAATGCGCCGCCGCCATGACGAGCATATCCGCCGTACGTATCAACGATAATTTTACGACCAGTCAAACCTGCATCCCCTTGAGGTCCACCGATAACGAAACGGCCTGTTGGGTTGATGAAATAGTTCGTATTCTCATCTAACAAGTGAGCTGGAACGATTGGAATAATAACATGCTCTTTAATATCTTTTTGAATTTGCTCCAAAGTTGTATTCTCATCGTGCTGTGTGGATACAACAATCGCATCTACACGTACTGGCTTATCGTCGATATACTCAACAGTTACTTGTGTTTTACCATCAGGACGCAGGTATGGAAGAGTTCCATTCTTACGAACTTCTGTCAAACGACGAGCCAATTGGTGAGAAATCGAGATAGGAAGAGGCATAAGCTCAGGCGTCTCGTTAACTGCGAATCCGAACATCAAACCTTGGTCACCAGCACCAATTGCTTCGATTTCTTCATCAGACATCGAACCTTCTCTTGCTTCTAGGGCTCTATCAACACCTTGTGCAATATCAGGAGATTGTTCGTTCAAGGAAACAAGAACCGCACATGTTTGGGAGTCAAAACCATATTTCGCGCGCGTGTACCCAATATCCTTAATTGTTTGTCTAGCGATCGCTTGAATATCTACATATTCAGACTTCGAAGTGATTTCACCAATCACTAATACCAAACCAGTTGCTACAGATACCTCACATGCTACACGAGCATTCGGATCATTGGCAAGAAATGCATCCAATACCGAGTCAGAAATTTGGTCACAAATTTTATCTGGATGACCTTCTGTTACGGATTCGGATGTAAATAAACGACGTCCACGTACTTGCGCCATATCATTCATCCTCCTACTTAATCATTAGTATGTTTGAAAAGCTTTTACTCGATGCCTCTATAATAAAAATAAATTGGGCCCGGCTTTAGCGGCAGCTTTTCACGCCAAACGGAATCCCTCTTTTGCGCTCATGCGCTGTAAGGTTGAATGAATTCCGCAAAAAAAAATGAACCTTTTCCGATAGGAAAAGGTTAAATAAAAGATTGACCTTCAATTAATTATCTTACTTCATTTGTTGTCTAGTGTCAATTCATCTTTGGGTAAACCCATTCAGAATCCTTTCAGAAATCTTTCAGATTTCTTTCACTAATTATTCATCATTTTTTTATAAAATATAAAAATCCGTTATTCACATTAAAGACTAAAAAGGGTTTCCTCTGCTCTTTGGATCAGACGTTGCGTAATTCGGCCGCCAACTGCCCCTGCATCCCTGGAAGATATGTGCCCCCAGTAGTCTTCTTTAACTGAAGATGAAGGAATAGAACCTAATTCTGTTGCAAACTCGGTGTCAGCGCTAAGCGACATCTGCTTTCCTACGGGTAAGCCTAGTTCAGCTGCAATTTCATACTTAAGAATATCCAACGCCTTTTTGGATTCCGGAACCACTTTACTTCTAGCCATAACCAAACGCCTCCTCAGAGTTTAAGTTGTGATCATGTACTCGATAAGTAGCTAACCTTTATGGTAAGTACATCGATTAGTATGGCTACAATAAAGAAGACAACACGCATAAGATGTTGTCATTTTGGGTAAAATTATGGAGTAGAGATTTATATATTATCTACATATGAAATTATTGTAATGCTTTGCTGCCATCAGCATTTAAAATCAAATAGCTGCCACGTACCATTACATAAATGGACGTGTCATTCTTCGGCGATGGCTTAATTCCACGGCCCTCTGTTGGAAAAATCAAAAGATGATTTAGCGCGACTTCCGTTCCCGCTGCAAGATCCTTGCCTCCCGTTACATCCGGGATGCCGTTCTCATCGTTGCTCACCGCAATCACTCGGCCGGTTCGCGCGATAAACTCCGCGCCAACGCCTGCGTACAGGGTTTGTCCAATTTGCAATTGGACAACCTTCATGTTCGTTGCTTGCGTAGGGGTAGTGCTTTTGCCTCCGTTGCTCCCGCTAGACTGGCTTTCGCCAGCAGCTGCGATCGCGGAGGCCACGATCTCCTTCACCTTTGCTTCGCTTAAGGTGTTTTGTTCGAAGTAGCTTTGGGTGATCAAAGGATCGGTTGTGCCAGGTGATGGGGCTTCGGCTTGGGATGTAGTGAGGAAAGTGCTAAGTAAAAATGTTAGCAGGAGTGCTGTTAGGGATAGTTTGAGTTTCATGAATTCTCTCCTTCTTATATTTGTTCTTATTATATCTGTACATTGCTTGAAGTGAAATCAACTAACAATAACTTTCTTAGCAAAATAGGATACAGAAATAAGAAAAAAGCTTGGCATAAGCCAAGCTCTTTTCTCAATAAATCTTAAAGCCACTTATTAGTTAACTGTAACTGCGATTGTTGCAACAAGACCATTGTTAGAAACAAATGTTACTGTTGCTGTTCCGCCAGCTACTTTTGTAATTACTCCAGTTGTTGCATTCACAGTAGCAACAGCAGCATTGCTTGTGAACCATGTTCCAGAGATGTTACCAGCAAGTGCTTTACCGTATTGGTCAGTTTTCTTAGTTACCAATGTGTTAGCATCCAATGTTGGAGTTACCGCATCAACAGTTGCTGTAGCTGTGATTGCAAGGTTAGTCAATACTGGAGTACCAGTGGAGACAACATAGTTGTACTCACCGATTTTTGCGCCATTTTTGTAAGCTGAAACAGTTGCTGTTGCAGCATTAGCAGCACCACTTGTAGCGTATACTTCACCAGTTGCTGGGTTCACAGTAACTACTGCACTGTTAGTAGTAACTGTTAGGAAGCTTGCTAGATCAGCTGTGCTTAGAGCAATTTTCTTCTTAGCAGCATCTAGACCGTATTGAATTGCAAGTGTTTGACCATAACCTGCAGCATTAGCAGCTGCAAAGTTAGCGTAGCTATTTTGGTAAAGATTCAAGCTTGCTACATCAGCCAATTTATAACCAACCACAGTATTGTCAGCAACAACATTTGCTGAGAACTCTTTTGTTAGTACAATTGCACCTTCTGTGTACGTAGCTACTAAAGTTTTAGTACCAACAGTTCCACCAGAAGTAACAGCCGCACCTACGTTTCCAAGAACTGAAGAAGTAGCGTCTTTAACAGTTACTCCAGTAATTGAACCAGCAAGGTCATCAGTTTTAATTACTCTGTTGTATTGGTCAACGATTACAAAATCAGCATTAGCATAAGTGTAAGTTCCACTTGTTTTAGCAAAATCAACAATTGCAGTATCGCTTAATTTAGTGATTTTAGTTGCAACTGCAGCTGCTTTAGCGTCAATTGTAACTTCACCTTGTTTAACTCCACCTAAGAATGCACTTACTACTGTTGTACCAGCAGCTTGAGGAGTGATTGTCAATTTACCATTAGCATCAACAGCAATGTCAGTCGCAACATCTACAACTGCACTGTTAGTGCTGAACCAAACCAAGTCACTAAGAGCAGCTAATTTCTTAGTTGCATCATAAGTGTCAACACCTTGATATAGAACAGTCGTTGGCTCAGCAGCAACTACTAGACCAGTTGGTTGAGCAAGCGTAATGGATTTAAGTGCCGATGTAGCGAACACTTCAAATGTAATTGTGGATGATTTACCACTTGTTTTAGAGATAGCAGTAATAGTTACTTTACCTGCAGTAGCACCCGTTTGGAAAGTGACTTTAGAATCACCATTTACAGTGAAGTTAGCAGGATCAACGATTGCATTATTCGAACTTACGAACAACACATCAGTTGGAGCAACAATTGTAACTGCTTGACCGTATTGGTCTTTTAAAGCAACTGGAAGAATTAGTGCATCTGAAGTATCCCCGACAGTAATTCTTGCTGTGTCTGCTTTTGCTACAGGAGCTGTCAATTCAATGCTGTCAATTGCCGATGCTGCAACAACTTTATAAGTTTTGCTAACAGTAAGGCCTGTTGTGTTATGAGTCATAGAGATAATTACAGTATCATCTTTAGTTAGACCTAGAGCATTTTGAGTCAATGTGTATTGATTTGCTGTTACTGCAGCAACACCACTTAATGCTTGACCATCAGTAGCATTGTATGCATTTAATGTGAAATTGCTAGTTGCAATATCAAATTTTTGACCATATTGATCAATTGCAACATAGTTCAGTGCTTGTGTAGCAGTAGCAGTAACATTCTCAGTTGCGATAGAGAATGAAACTAGTTTTTGAGCTTCGATTTTAACTTCAGCAGTTTTCGCAGTTGTGTCAATGCCATTTACAGCAACTGTGTATGTGCCTGCAACAAAATTTCCATCAGATACTAGTTCTGCTGATTTTTTATCGTCAGCAAATTTCACTGTTACATCTTGTGGTACGAAACCTAAGTTTACTTCGAATTTAGTAGTAGCAGTATCAACTGCTTTGTTGAATTGAACCGTAATTTTGTTTGCAGCAGTTGCTTTTACTGAATCAATAGCAACTTTCTTAGCAGCTTGAACAGCTACATCAGCAGCGTATGAACCAACAACAAGATCAGCACGAGTTGCAAGTTTAGCGCCATCAGTACCTAGGTCGATACCTGCAGCTTTAACAACTGCTAGGTAACCATCGTACCAAGGAGTAGTTACTTTAACGTCAGCTGTTTTACCAAAGCCTTTAACAAGCAATGTAGCAAGTTGACCCAAAGTTACGTTGTCTTTTGGAGCGAATGTAGTATCAGTCATGCCATCAATGATGCCAGCTTTTTTAGCAGCTTCGATGAAAGGAATTGACCAAGCAATTGAAGCGTCAGTAGCATCAATATCTCCGAAAGAAGAAGTTGTTTCAGTACCAACAGTTAGACCGAAGATTTTTGCAACAAGTTTAGCAGCTTCTGCACGAGTCATGTTACCAACGACATCGAATTTATCACCTTTACCATCCATGTAACCTTTTGCAAGCAATGCATCGATTTGTGCAAGTAGTGCTGCTGGTTGACCAGCCAAATCAGTGAAATCTTTAGATGTTTTTACTGCTGTTGTTGCAGTTGTACCTGTAGTTGTTGGTGTAGTTGTTGCTGTGTCAGCCATTGCCACCGATGCAAACAATGAGAACGCTAGAGTAGCGGATGCTAGTACTTTTAAACTTTTTTTCATAACCTTTTTTTCTCCTCCTTGAATATCGTGAGTTTTATTTTTTAAGTTAGCTTGTTCTTTATTCCAGCTCGATTTACTCATCTTATTGTTCACCCCCTCTCCAGAGTTAGAGCATAATATAACTAAGGTTCGCTTGTGACATTTATAGCCACATTTGAAACTAGTAAACTTTAATTGAAAATATTTCAGCTAGACCAATTTACATTATACATTGCTCATGAAAAACCGTAAAGATTTATTTTTGAGCATTTGAGAACAGATATTTACAAATCGTATTTGGAATACTTTCAAAGTATTAAACGCACTATATTGATAAAAGTTGCGATTACTCGAAAATTTCTCAAATATTAATTAATGTATATCCGTTTGCTCTCTTTGCTACACTCTTAGTATACAGGCGAGAGCAGTATAATTCATTACTAAGTATTTTCCATTGCCACGTGTCCATAATAATTTGGAGATAATAAGCAACTAGGATCGAGATAGTTCCTTTCAGTCAATTCTCCTTACCTAGTTGTTAGAAATGCTTTTGCAACAGAGAAACAACGTTTCACTATAGCAAATGAGCTATGCATACAAAAAAGCTTGGCATAAGCCAAGCTTTTAGTGAATTATTTTTAATAATTAGCTTATTATTAGTTCACTGTAACTGCAATTGTAGCAGCTAGACCATTGTTAGATACAAATGTTACTGTTGCAGTTCCGCCAGCTACTTTTGTAATTACTCCAGTACTAGGATTCACAAGCACAACATCACTGTTGCTTGAGAACCATGTTCCAGGAACGTTACCAGTAAGTGCTTTGCCGTATTGATCAGTTTTCTTAGTTACCAATGTGTTAGCATCTAATGATGGAGTAACAGCGTCAATTGTAGCAGTACCGGTGATAACAAGATTAGTCAATACTGCTGTATCAGTGGAAACAACATAGTTGTACTCGCCGATTTTCACACCATTTTTGTATGCAGTTACTGTTGCAGTTGAAGCATTAGCAGCACCAGCTGTAGCATATACTTCACCGGTTACTGAATTTACAGTAACTACCGCACTGTTATTTGAAACTGTTAGGAAGCTTGCAAGATCAGCTGTGCTTAGAGCAATTTTCGTGTTAGTTGCATCTAAACCATATTGAATCGCAAGTGTTTGACCATAACCTGCAGCATTCGCAGCTGCTATGTCAACATAACTACCTTGGTAGAGGTTTAAGCTAGCCACATCAGCCAATTTGTAACCAACTACAGTAGCGTCAGCAACAACATTTGCAGAAAACTCTTTTGTTAGTGCGATTGCGCCATCTGTGTAAGTTACAACTAAAGTTTTGGTACCAACAGCTCCGCCAGAAGTAATTGCCGCTCCTGCACCTGGATTCAACACTGTAGAAGTAGCATCTTTGACAGTTACATCAGTAATTGAACCAGTCAAATTAGCTGTAGGAATTACTCTGTTATATTGATCCGCAACAACAAAATCTGCATTAGTATAAGTGTATGTTCCGTCTGTTTTTGCAAAATTAGTAATAGCAGTATCACTTAATTTAGTGATCTTCGTTGCGACTGCAGCTTCTCTTACGTCAAGAGAAATTTCACCTTGTTTAACTCCGCCTAAGAATGCAGTTACTATCGTTGAACCTGTAGCAGTCGATCTAGGTGTAATAGTCAGTTTACCATTAGCATCAACAGCGATGTCTGTAGCTACATTTACTGCAGCTGAATTCGTACTAAACCATACCAAGTCACTCGCTGCCGCCAATTTCTTAGCTGCACCATAAGTGTCTACACCTTGGTACGCTACAGTAGTTGCTTCATTAGCTACAACTAGACCAGTAGGTTGAGCAAGCGTAACTGATTTCAAAGCAGCTGCAGCAAACACTTCAAAAGTAATAGTTGAAGATTTACCAGTTGTTTTGGAAATAGCAGTAATTGTTACGTTACCTGCAGTTGCACCTGTTTGGAATGTTAATTTACCATCGCTGTTTACAGTGAACGTAGCCGGGTCAACGATTGCATTATTTGAACTCACAAACAATACATCAGTTGGATCAACAAGTGTAACGGCTTGACCATACTGATCTTTCAATGAGATTGGAAGAATCAATGCATCAGTAGTGTCACCAACAGTAATTCTAGTTGTATCAGCTTTTGGTGCTGGAGCTGACAATTCAATAGCATCAACTGCGGATGCAGCTACAACTTTATAAGTTTTGCTTACAGTAAGACCAGTTGTATTATGAGTCATAGAAACAACTACAGTATCATCTATAGTCAATCCAGCAGTATTTTGAGTTAATGTGTACTGATTTGCCGTAGTTGATGTAGCATAAGTTAATGCTTGGCCATCAGTTGCATTGTAAGCGTTAATTGTGAAATTACCTGTTGCAATATCAAATTTATTACCATATTGGTCAAGAGCAACATAGTTAAACGCTTGAGTTGCAGTTGCAGTAAGGTTTTCATTAGAGACTGAGAAGGAAACTAATTTTTGAGCTTCAATCACAACATCAGCTGTCTTTGCAGTAGCATCAATGCCACTTACTGCAACTGTATATGTGCTTGCTACGAAGTTACTCTCAGATGTAAGTACTGCTGATTTTTTATCGTCTGCAAATGTAACTGTAACATCTTGTGGCACAAATCCCATAGTTACTTCAAATTTTGTAGCAGCAGTATCAACAGCTTTGTTGAATTGTACAGTGATTTTATTTGCAGCAGTCGCCTTCACGGATTCAATAGTAATCTTCTGAGCAGCTTGAACTGCTACATCAGCAGCATAAGAACCACTTACTAGATCAGCACGAGTTGCAGCTACAGAACCATCAGTTCCAAGATCTACACCATTTGCTTTAGCAACATCCATGTAACCTTGATACCAAGGAGTTGTTACTTTAACATCAGCTGCTTTTCCAAGGCCTTTAACGAACATTGTAGCTAGTTGACCGATTGTTACGTTTTCAGTTGGAGCAAACGTTGTATCTGTAATTCCATCGATGATACCAGCTTTTTTAGCAGCTTCAATATATGGAATGGACCAGTTAATAGAAGCGTCAGTTCCGTCTACATCTTCGAATGTGGAAGTTGTTTCAGTTCCAACAGTCAAACCAAGTACTTTAGCAACTAGCTTAGCTGCTTCAGCGCGTGTCATGTTACCAGTGATGTCAAACGTTGTATCTGTTTTGCCATCCATGTAACCTTTAGCAAGCAAAGCGTCTACTTTAGCTGCCATTGCTGCATCTAAACCAGCAAGATCTGTGAAGTCTTTAGATGTTTTTACAGCCGCTGTAGTAGTCGCGGAAGTTGGTGTGGTAGTTGTTGTCGTAGTGTCAGCCATTGCTACCGATGCGAACATGGAGAATGCTAGAGTTGCCGTTGCTAGTACTTTAAAAGTCTTCTTCATAAAATGTGTTTCCTCCTAATATTATAAAGTTTTTGTGTTATAAAAACTTATGGCCAACTGCGCAACATTTGAATCACTGTCTTAGATTCATCTTATTTGATAGATTTTCGTGTAGCTTTTCGTCTATCACCTCAGCTACCAATTTAGTATACGATACTCTATACTACATTTCCTTGCAAAGTATTTACCAGACGAGTTTCTCTTGATTGTTGTTATGTTCATCTCATCTTTCATTACCTACAAATAGAATCTTACAGATGAATTGTAAAGGAAATACGATTGGAAGCTTAATATAAACTAAAAGTTAACTGAGCGTTTCCTGAATGATGCGTCTATGTTCCCAAATATTTTTGTTGTACGCTTAGATACAAAAGACCCATCTCCGAAGAGATGGGTCTTGATGGCTTATCTTAGTTAAGATTCGTAGGGAATACTTTCGAATACTTCTGTAACAATCTTACTGCTATTTGACCAGCCTCTGCGCGGGTTAAGTTAGCAGTTGCATCAAAGCGTACAGTTTGTTTCTTTTGGCCGGCTACTAATTCATTAGGCTTTCCGACCATGACTCCAGCTTTTGTTACTGCATCGACAGCTGGTAGCGCATAATAGGAAAATTGAGATGAGTCTGTGTATTGTTTGGACAAGCTTGTCGCTAGCTTAGCATCATTAATGGCAAGCTTGAGCTCTAGCGCTCTCGCAATCATCGTTGCCGCTTGTTCACGCGTTATCTTGAGATCAGCACCGAAGAGTCGATTATCCAACCCTGTAATGATACCAGTTCGTGCCGCGGTCTCAATATGGGCATAATCCCAAGTCAAAGAGCGTGCTCCAGGGCCAATTTCAAAGAATGTTTGGTTATTATCATAATTCAATGGAATATTTAATGATTTCACGAGCATCGATGCGAACTCTCCACGAGTTGTTAAATCATCTGTACCAAACGTATCGAATCGCAAGTTAGGCATTAAACCTTTAGCGAATAGAGCCTCAAGGACATTTCGTGCCCAAGGGTGATTCGTCAAATCTGGGAATCCAAACTTCAATTTCGTAACCATATAGTAACCGAAATCATCGAATGGTACCGTTATGGTATTGTTTTTGGCATCTACTTCCCCGCCAAGATTGACCCATTCTCCTTTATCATTAAAGAAGTAGACAGTAACAGTTGTCCCTACAGCTTCAACTACACTTTGGTCGTACTTCAATGTAAGTGATCCTCTATTGGTAGGAACGACTTTGCGGGTTGCTGGGAACAGTGTAAATGTTCCTTCTGTAGAATACGGAGTAAGGCCGTCTGTTGCAGGCTTATAGTTTGCCGCGCCAACAACTCCCTCTTCACCAACACCGCCAGAAATCCAGTATACAGGAGATACGCGGCTGAAATTTCTTCTGTTAATCTCAGAAATAAATCGTTGCACTAAAATATCAGGAATTCGAATGACAGACTGTCCTAGCGGCGCTCTGGCATCGGTTCGAGCATCAATATCACGATTAATAATATTTCCGTAATCGTTCTTTCTTTCAACTACACCATCTACAGGATCGGCAATACCAAATAGTAAATTCGTTTTGTCGTAGAACTGTGTGACTCCATTCGCAGGATTAGCAGACTTCAGAATTGTCCCTTTGGGGAAGCTAAGTTCTAGGTTCTTATCGAAGATGCTGTGCTTGGTCTTGATTTGTTCCATGAACTCTGTGTCTTTCTGAATAGACCCTGCGTAGAACACAGTAACAGATTGGGTGAGCGAACCGCCAGGGCGTGTAATCACAATTTTGAGCGTTGTTTCTTTATCAGGTTTTAAGCCAATAAAATCATAAATGAATCGATCGCTCATATCCGGTCTTTGCGTAGCTGCGACACCATTAATCGTTACGGCTGTCGCACCCTCAGCTTCGATGTCGAAGTGAACAAAGTTTTTATTCACAATGACACGATCACCAACAGTAGCCACTGGAGAGAGAATGCGGAATGGTTCCAATACGCGTTCTACTTCTAATCGTTGACTGACTTTAGCGCCTGTTACGTTTGTTAACTCCAATGTATATACATGACTACCTGGAGCGTCAAACTGCAAATCTTTCAAGCGTATTACAAGATTGTCTTTACTTCCACTAAAGTCATAGGCTGGTGTTACGCCTACAGCAGTTTTGGTAATAATTGAAGGGATAGCCGGAATACTAGCAGGGTCAAGACGGAGAATCTCATCGGTTCCTCTTTTAATGACTAAGCTATTAACCCCGCCAACCTTAAAGGAAAGATCATAATTCTTCCTACTCGTTACGTATTTATCTTTTACAAATTGCATATCCGGGCTAGTATAGAAAATCTGTGAGAGAAGCGTATCCAACATAGGCATAGACTGGAATCCAACACGCCCTCCGATTGGAATCGCAGATGCTTCGAATCTTTCAATAACTGGTACGTTCTTATCTACAACATAGATCCTTATTTCCTTTGAAATGTTGCTGACGCTTGTCCCATTGGTATAGTTTCCTGTGAAGGTTAACCGATTCTCGCCAACTGCCAGAGAAGGGAGAGGCAATGGCGATCTAGTATCACCAATCTGTAATTGTAAAGCAACAAAATTGTTCGAAGCATCAAGACTAGATGGCAGACTAAATGGCGTTACTAGCTGTCCATTTAAGAAGAGCTCATGACCTATCAGATTGTCAAAACCAACATAAGCACCGGTAATCGGCAAATCTACCCCTGCGGTAGGAAGAATGCGGGAATCAATTTCTATAGTTTGACCATCAACTAAGTTGTCAATGGAGATAAAGTTTTTCGAAACGTACGTCAATGATGCCTTGTAATCAGAAACTGCATTTGTATATTGGAAAGATATTGCTTGAGTTCCACTCGGGAACCCAGTGATTTTGTAAACTTTCTTATTCGGATCTACACTGTTTGATACAGCATCTGTATAATCACCAACATATTCAATGGACAATGGTGTTATTCCAATTGGAAGAAGCTTACCAGTGAGATCAGAAAAACCTGAATCTACAGCATTGGTAGACTCAATTGCTCTGTTCGCTTCAACCAAAACGTAAAAGTCCGGCTTCTGGATCTCACTTTGGTCTAGCGGGATCGTGCTGTAAGTTGAATCAATATCAACCTGATCGCCACTTGTAGGTATAGCTCTATTATCTGTAATCAAACTAATATTATTAATAACAACATCATTCGGATAGTATTTAAATGACTGGTTAGAGACACCTCTAAATGTATCATAAAGAACATCTACAGACACCGTTTGGGTTTGTGCATATCCACTAACAGCACCTGGTTGGAAGTCAAATGAGTTCGTCGTGAAGTCAATAATCTGATATGCCGGTGTAACACCGTCGCTCCCAGGAACAACAAGAGTTGGGTTAACCGCATTAATCCCAATATTCGTTCCATTAATTTGAACAGTTGCATTCGTCATAAAATCCAAAGCACTGTAAGGGACAATCATTTCAACATTAAGCTGCCCTGTTTCGACAGCAGGAGAGTTATCTCCAGTCAGAACTGGTACAGTATTAAGAATAGAACTAGTTGTATCAAGAGTATGTATGATATCAATCTTATTAAAAGGTTTCGTATTATTAAAGTAATAAATCGTTCTTGTTACTTTAAGTTCATTCGCTGGATTCGTAATAATAAGGTTCAAGGTATTAGCCCCAGGATTCAACTTGATAGCTGGAGCAAAGAAAGTCCCGTCATCAAGTATAGATGCCTGAAATCCATTGACGGATACATTAGTCGCATTGATGGCTTTACCCTCAAGAATAATTTGTTCCGTATCCACAACCATGCTGACACCTTGGTTTAGGTTCGCCGATGGATTGGAGCCAGAAGTTACTTTCAAGTAACTGAGATATGGTACTTCATCATATAGAACGTAGAACGTATCTGTTTTGTTAATACCGCCTTGTATACCGGTGAAAGTAATACGGTTATAGCCCGCATACAGCGGTAGCGCTGTTACCGAGAAACGGTTGGAAGAGCTTGCGGTCACACCTTTCGTCGTTGTGCGATTCGTATCTGTGGTCCAAGTGTCAGGGACCCCTTGAGCCCCTTTTGTGTATAAAAGTTGCTCTACTTTAACAGACATCGTATCTTTGGCGACGAATTGATAGGAACCATTAATTGTAATTTCTTTGCTTGTCGTTACAAATACATTTCCTCGATTTAATGTTCCAACTAAATTAGTATCAACTACCGTAGTTGACGTTCGGGACATATTCGTATCATCCGGAATAAAAAACGTCGCAGCCGCTTGAACTGGATTGGCAAATGGAATAAGTGTCAATAATAAGGCCGCAATCATTGTCCAAGCAAAAAAGCGCATCTTAAACATGCTTTTACCTCTCCTTTTCCTAAGCTGTCGTAGCTAAAAGTTAGTTTTATATACTTATATCGGCATATGCGCTCCTATTGTTTAGTAAAACCCCGCGGAAATTTCAGCAAAAAAAGATCCCCATCGATTAGATGGAGATCTCTCTGATCAAAACATAATTTATTTCCCTAAACGATCACTCTGCACTTGCTTGCCTACAAGTCTTTGCAGGAAGTTGATCACAGGTTTGCGGCTTTTGCTAATGATGCCGATAGCCTCTGCGCCAACGAGCATGACGAGGAACAGCGCAACAATGATCATGATCAGTCCCCACGTGGAGTCTTGGGAAATAAATACGGAGCAAACGACGGCACTACCACCGAAGATAGCAGCAATTCCATAGATGATCAGGACGCTTGTACGATGGCTGAAGCCCATTTGCAATAGGCAGTGATGCAAGTGGCTTTTGTCCGGTGCCGAGATCGGCAGTTTATTCACATAACGACGAAGCATGGCGAAGAAGGTATCAGATAATGGCACACCTAGAATCATAATCGGAATCAAAAGCGATACAACGGCAGCTTGCTTAAAGCCGAGAATCGAAAGCGTTGCAAGGGCGAAGCCCAGGAACAAGGCGCCGGAGTCGCCCATGAAGATTTTGGCTGGATGGAAGTTAAAGAACATGAATCCTGAGATACTTCCTAGCAAAATCACACAAAGCAGGATAACTGTAACGTTACCCATCATAAGGGCTAGAACGAGAATGGTTGTTGTAGCAATACCCGACACACCTGCAGACAAGCCATCAAGCCCGTCGATCAAGTTAATCGCATTGGATACGCCGACAATCCACAATATAGTTATCGGGATACTTAACCAGCCGATCGGCAGGTTGGTTTCCCCGAAAGGAATGTTTACTAGGTCGATTTTGAGACCAAAGGATACTACGATACAGGCAGCAACAAGCTGGCCTAACAGCTTCCATTTGGGAGATAGTTGAAAGCGATCATCTAGAGCACCTGTGACAACAATCACAAAGCCTCCGAGCAGAAGTCCAAAAGCAGCATCTGAGTTCACGGCATCAAGTGCTGGAGAGACGACGAAATAAGCTCCGACGAACGCAAGGAAAATCGCTAATCCTCCTAGACGCGGCATAATTCGCGTATGTACCTTCCGATGGTTTGGGGCATCAACAGCTCCTACCCAGAAGGCAAATTTTTTGACCAGGGGTGTTAGCAACAGCGCCATCACGCACGCAGCAATAAACCCAATCGCATATAATCCATACATGTCTTCTTCACAACTCCTCTTGTCATGGGTGGCAGCTCATCCGCCGAAATGAATTATACTCCCATTCCGCCACAAATACTACTGCTAAATTCATCTGAAATGACCGTTTTCAGCCAATTTTCATAGATTTTTTCATGATTTGGTGACTTTATCTTTGTCTCGTATCACTTTCACTGCGAATTTCGGGAGTAGAAGCATTCTTTTATAGCGCCACGGCTCCTGCAGAAGGCGGTAGAACCATTCCAGACGTAGTTTTTGAAAAAATACAGGTGCTCTTTTTAGTTTACCCGAAAGCACATCGAAACTTCCGCCGACGCCCATCATCACGGGAACTCCTAGTTGTTCTTTGTATTTCCCGATCCAAGGCTCTTGATTGGCTGCCGCTCTTCCTACTAATAGAAGGTCTGGATCGGCTTCTTTGATAGCTCGGATCACTTCTGCATCCTCTGCATCGCCGAAATAGCCATTGCGTACTCCGACAAGATTGACCTTCGGGTATGTCGAGCGGATCTTATCTGCCGCAGCATGAATGACTTCATCGGAAGCGCCAAGTAAATAGACCTTCCAATCCTTCTTTTCCCCGACTTTCATCAGTTCATGGATCAAATCATAGCCCGGCACTCGCTCAGCGACAGGTTGGCCGACGCGAGCGGCTGCCCATACGACGCCTGTTCCATCAGGAACAATCAGCTCCGCGCGCTGCATCATGCTTAGGTAAGAAGGATCGTCCTGTGCCGCCATCACCATAATCGGATTGGCCGTAATCACCTGATGCGGCTGTTTCAATTCGATGACTTTCGTTAAGTAGTCGACGGTTTGTTTCATACTCATCTTGGAGATCGGTACGCCATAGATGCGCACTTTCGGTATGGCTTGCAAGGAGGCCAGCACGGCTGGCTCATTCGTTACGGATGTCGAGCTCATGATATCTCTTCCTTATTATTGACGTTGTAGGTTACATTTTGGTTGCTAGAAACGCAGACATTATTTCCTTTTGTAAAAGGAAATGATCCGCTGCGCAGGCAGCTGCGCCTGCGCCTTCAGCTCTTCGATGGCGGCGCGGCTGGACACCGCCCACTGCTCGCGAGCATCGAGGAGGCGCAACGCCTCCTCGGTGAACCCTTGTGCATCGAAGCGAGCTGTCGATGCCGCGGCTTTCATACCAAGCCTATGGAGGAACTGGTCGATCTTCGGATCGTACGAAATGCCTACCATAGGCACGTACTGCGAGGCTGCATAAATCAAGGAATGCAGCCTCATCCCGATCAGCAGGTCGCACCCCGCGACCTGCGCGAGCATATCCTGCGGATGCGTGATGCCACGCACCATCTCCGCGCGCCCACCGTGATCGCCCAAGCGGTCGATCACGAACTGCGACGCGACCTCATCTGAGGGGAGGTGGAAGGGCAAGAACCGCAGCTGCACATCCGTGCGGGCTGCAAGCAGTTCCTGCAGCGACCGCGCGAGAGCTTCCAGCTCGGAGCGGTCTTCGTTCCAGAAGCGGACGGACACACCGATCGTCCGCACCGCACCTGCATCAGACACTCCGCCACTCGGCGTGTCCAAACCGCCCTCCCGGAGCGGCAAGCCCATCACCGGGTCGGGCACGACCGTGATGCGCTCCCGCGGGAGGCGCATCCGACCTAATAAGTCCGCGGACTCTGTATCGCGGACCGACACGAAGGCGCAGCGTTTGAACACGCTGCGGATCCAGCCATAGAACATCGGGCGGCTAACCGGCCCGATACCTTGCGAATAAATAAACGTTGGCTTGCCAAGCCATTGCGCTAATTTCAAGACTGCTAAGTAATACGGAATTGTCTTCGAGCTGGTGGCATCCTGCAATAAGCTGCCGCCTCCGCTGATCAGACCGTCTGATTCCCGCAGCGCCCTTAGGAGAGGGCCTGGCTTCATGCGATGATACGCCTTTACCCCGTACATCGCAGAGGTTTTCTCAGGATTAGCAGAAAGCACGATAGGTTCAATCTGAATGCCCTGCTGCTGACCTTGCTCCTGCAAAGCGAACAAAATCGACTGCAGCACCGCCTCATCCCCGCTATTATCGAAGCCATAGTAGCCGGATAACGCTATTTTGACAATTGGGGCTGTACCCATCGTTTCCAACTCCTTGTGACTATTTCCCAAGCTGCAATTAGCACTAATCCGATCAGAGCACCTAGCACAAGTCCGTAGGAGATACGGATTAGAGAGATGTGAAGCGGCGTATGCAGGTGAGCAAACGTATCCACTAAGGAAAGCTGACCAACGACACCTATGAACAGTAAATACACTGCATGACGATAGCGAACTGACAAGTACGCACCCAGTAAGAAGATCGGATGAGCCACCAAGAATTCTTTTGTCCGTGGACGTACGCCTAATGTATTTTCCAAGAACGAACGGAATAACTTCTCAATCGTAGAAGCTTGTCCTTCATTCCCTGTACGAGACAAGTAGTAGTAGACAGCAGCAAGCGCTACGCCTGCAATAACGATCCATAACACACTTATATAGGAAGAGAGCAATCGGCGAATATTCGCGATCTTCTCCTTATACGTATTATTCTCACTAAAGAACAAGAGATACAGCCCAACAATGCCAATTGGAAGCAAATGCAGCAGGCCAACGCCTCTAAACTGCTGTATGACAAGTGAGTACGTGACATGATTCAACAGGGCTACTTCATAAACCATACCAAAGAGTGAAATCAGCGATGTTCGGATCAGCTGCCATAACCCATAGGCAAGTCCTGAGTTCCACTTGGCTGCAACACCTGAACGAACCGACCGGATCGCCAGCATAACTGCAACGCTAGGGGCGCTAATAGCCGTGGCCAAAGCAAGTCCTTGTGCATACAGATTCGCCGAAAGCGTATGTAGCGCAACTAAACCAAGTAAACCAAGCACGAAGAAGACGATCGTCAATTCAGGTAAGAAGAACGAAAGCATCCATACAATCAAGCTAAGACCGCCTAACAGCAAGAAAAAGCGAGCTATCTTCTGCCAGGATGTTGTATACACATCGAAAGCCTTTGCTGGCCCTAACGTAAAGCCTACATCTTGGATGCGCGGAATTGCGCCATCTTTGCCCTGCAAGGCCGCATAATAGGACGAAAGTGGATCAACGAGTTTTCCTTTATCTACGCTTTTCACAGGTCGTGCATTCAAGAATACCATGCGGATGTTACGATCTTTCACCGCTAAAACAAGTCGATCCGACATACCTTGAACCCGGTCAGCAAGCTCCGTTTTCTTAAGCGGTTCTGTCAGTTTCTCGCCATCTTTCTCTGTAAAAGAGTGCAGGCGCACAACATTGTAATTGGTTTGTTTGGCTAGCGTGCTGAAGCCTTTTTGAGGCTCCTTCAACAGCTCAATGGCCGCGAGTCCGATGCCATTCTTATTAAGCAGATCGGCCATTTTATTCAAATTAACTTCCGTATTCTCTTCGGTATAACCAGGGACTTCATTACCGTCCACGATGATGCGCTTCACGCCAAGGTCATGGAACTGTTTCAACAAAGCATCCATCTCATTGGTATTGAAGGGTCTGCGATTGGACAACCGTACAACGATTTGGAAGCCTTGCTCCTTCAGCATTTGCAAAACAATCGGATCAGGATCCATCGCTTTCATTGCAGCGTCATCCCTACTCATCCCAATGATGAGACCATTCCGATTCTTGAAGCTCCATGGCTTCACACTGACCTTGAGATCTGCGAACGTTTTCTGGATGAGCGGTTCCAGCTTCTGTTGAGATTGGCTATCTGAGAATAGCACATACGTGAAATTCTCGTTCGGGTCGCCAAACGTTTGGGTGAGATCAGCTGCACCTCGCGAATCGTACATGTCAATTCGACGACTCTCTTCGAACTCTGCCAACGTACTCTCGTACACAGCCATGGAGCTGATGCCCGCGGCTTTCATGTTTTTGAGTTCTGTGTTCACAAAGTTCTGTGGATTGGTCTGCACATCCGCAATATCCAATAAATCGCGATAGTCGAAAACAAATTCAACTTGGTTCGCCGATGTTTCGGTTTGGTGACGGGCATAGGCTAGCGGTAAGGAGCACAGCATCCCTATAATGACAATCCACCACAATATATTTCTTAACGGGTTGTTCCAGGTTTGATACAGATTCACCAGTTGTCCACTCCTTAGAGCATGTACTTTTTATTTTCCAATCCCATATACATTCGAAAACCTCTCCGCTCCCAAACGCGGGAAATACGCCCAATGAACGCGGATTTCGTATCCAGCTATTCATTAGACGATCTATCCCTCATTTAGGTTCTGAAGAGGTTTTGTACACCTATTTCTCTATCCGTCTACACGATTAAGTACGTATTGAATGATGCCATCTAGTTGCTGTGCAGCTGCAGGTCCTGTTGACCCTTGTACCGCAAAATAAAATTTAATTTTCGGTTCCGTACCGGATGGGCGTAAACAGAACCACGAACCATTCTCTAGCTTGAACTTCAGTACGTTCTCGCGAGGTAAGCCCTGGATACCTTGTGCATAGTCCTCAACGGAGCTCACGCGCGTGCCGCCGATCTCAGCCGGTGGATTCGTTCTCCATTCCTCCATCATGCGGCCGATTTGTTCCACGCCGTCTTTCCCTTTAAGTGTTCTTGATTCCAGTTTTTCCAAAAAGTACCCAAAGGATTCGTACAGTCCTTGCAGCACTTCATATAATGTTTTACCTTGCTTCTTGTAGTAAGCGGCAGCTTCCGCGATTAACATGGCTGCGATTACGGCATCCTTGTCACGTGCATAGCTTCCAGCTAGGTAGCCGTAGCTCTCTTCATAGCCAAACAGGAAGGTATGCTCACCCGTTTGTTCGAATTGCGACATTTTTTCACCAATATACTTAAAGCCCGTTAACGTATTTAGCGTTGGAATTCCGTAATGGTTGGCAATGACAGCCCCCATCTCGCTCGTTACGATCGTTTTGATCACAACGCCGTTCGCAGGAAGTGTTCCACGCTCTTTCATGCTCGATAACAGGTAATTTACGATAATTGCGCCGGATTGGTTGCCCGTCAACACGACGTACTCGCCATTCGGATCCTTCACGACAGCACCCATACGGTCAGCGTCCGGGTCAGTTCCGATAATAATATCGGCATTCCAGTCCTTCGCTTGCGCAATCGCTAACGTGAATGCTTCACGCTCTTCCGGATTCGGTGACTTCACCGTGGAGAATTGCGCATCTGGCAGCTCTTGCTCGGCAACAACGCGCACTTGCTCGAAGCCTACGGCTTTCAATACTTCGCGTACAGGCACGTTACCAGCGCCATGCAGTGGCGTGAAAATCACGCGGAAATCATCGCTGATTTCTTTGATGACGTCTGGATTTTGACTAACTGCCGTTACCGCTTGTATGTAGGCCTGGTCGACATCCTCTCCCAACCACGCTAGAAGACCTTGCGCTTCCGCGTCTTGCTGGGACAGCTTCTTAACTTTATCAAAAGAATCAATGCTCTGAACGAGCGTAATCACCTGCTCCGCAAACTCAGGAACCAACTGCCCGCCATCTGCACCGTATACTTTGTACCCATTATATTCAGGCGGATTATGACTCGCAGTTACAACAACACCTGCTGACGCACCTAAGTATCTAACAGCAAAAGAAAGTTGAGGTGTCGCATGCAGCGTCTGGAACAAATAAGCCTTAATGCCATTCCCTGCGAAGACAAGTGCTGCTTCTAGTGCAAACTCAGGAGACATATGACGGGAATCATATGCGAGGACGATCGCAGGATTAGCCACACCCGTCCCGTTGACATATTGCGCTAAGCCTTGGCTTGCGCGTCCAACGGTGTATACATTGATACGATTCGTACCTGCGCCAATCACGCCACGGAGGCCGCCTGTCCCAAATTCAAGATCTTTATAAAAGCGATCCTCGATTTCTCTCTCATCTTCCCGAATAGCTTGAAGTTCTTGCTTCGTTTGGTCATCGACAGCTGGATCTTGGAGCCACAATTGATACTCTGTTTGTACACGCGTCATCGTCGTCAGGTTCATCTCCTTTATATGTATGGGTTATTTATTAGCAAGGGCGAACATAAGCTCACCTTCGACTACCACTTTGTCGCCAACTTTAGCGATTGCTTGACCTTTGACAATGGTGCCTTTAACCCGTGTGATGGTCATTTCTAGTGTAAGTGTATCTCCTGGGACAACCTGTTGACGCCAGCGAATGCCGTCTGCACCTGCGAAAAGACCAATTTTGCCTTTATACTCAGGCATCGACAATACAGCTACAGCTCCAACTTGAGCTAGGGCTTCAACAATCAGAACGCCTGGCATAACCGGATAACCAGGAAAGTGCCCTGCGAAGAAAGGTTCATTGATCGTAACATTTTTAATTCCTACAGCTCTAACCCCTTCTTCTACTTCCAAAATACGGTCAACCAGCAGAAAAGGCGGGCGGTGAGGAATGATCTCTTGAATTTGATTAATATCTAGCATCGTGCGTTCGTGCTCCTTTCGAATACTTGAATAAAATACAAGGGAATTACTTACAATAGGGAGGTCCCTTCATATCCTGCAGAAGTGAAGGTTCATATAAGGGGAGCTTATGTAAAGGTCTGTATCACAGACCCCTACATAGGCTCTTTTTTCGTTTACTGTTATTTCACTCGGGCTTCACGATTTAGAAGAAGGAACTGAAAAATATAAATAAACGATGTTAAGAAGGAAACCCCGATAACATACCATAAATACGAAATGGCAAAGGTGAATTCAAAAACGATGAAGAGGATGGCGAAATAGTAGAGAACTGTCGTTAGCTTCCCCATAACATTCGCTGGAACGGTCAGTTTCCCTCTAAAATGAAAAAAAGCGGAGCCAATAATCATGCCTGCATCTCGGATAAACATGGCCGCTGCTGCCTGCCAAGGAATCATCTCGGAGATGAGTAAGGAGAGGATGACCGCAATCATCATACACTTGTCTGCCAGCGGGTCTAGCATGACCCCCATCGGCGTGATCAGCTTGCGTGTTCTTGCGATATAGCCATCTAAGATATCCGTTAGCCCAGCTACGAGTAGAATGATGAAGGAGGTTCGGATATGGCCGTTAAAAAAAAGCACGAGGTACACGGGGATTAGTACAAACCTGCTGATCGTGAGCATGTTCGGTATATTCAAGGTACTCCTCCTGCGCCTAGGATCCGATCCGAAATATCGATAAATGGTAGATAAAGCCTTTCTCCATTATACCGCTGCTCGCACACAAAATAAACCACTAAACCGTCACTCTTGGACGGATGGGTTTATCCAGAAATATAGCTCACTTATGAAGTGAAACCTATACATGCTATATTTAAAATAAAACTCCCATGCGGGAGTTCGAACTAATTTGCAAAAACGAGATCGTATAAATGCCGCCATGTGCTAATATGTAAAATTTCAGATGATGGCTGATGTCCAAGCTTCGTGTAGCCCACCCATAAACCAATATAGATAGCTAACACAGCGAGCACGGGAATACGTATGATTTTGAAAGTAAGCCAAACGATTTGCTGCCATTTCGGCCTTGGCTTCTTCTTAACTGGAGCAGGGTTGTCTGCCATCGAGCCTATCCTACCTTTCTACGATCAGACGCGCAAATTGTTAGCCATGTTCATCATCTGATCGGACGATGTAATAGCCCGGGAATTCAGCTGAAGCGCTCGTTGTACAATAACCAGATCTGTCATTTCATCCGACAGTGTCACGTTCGATTGCTCCAGAAACCCCTGCATCAGGCTTACGCGGTTCGCATTTGTACCAGCAACGGCGTTCACATCCTGCAAGATGTTCGCCTTCTCACCCGCTGTTATTCCTGCTGGAAGCGTGTAGAGATTGTCCCCTACGTCTTGAAGCAGTTGTGGACGCACCACACGAACAAGCTTGATTTGACCTAGCGTCACTGGTGCTGCCGCTGGATCTTGTTCATTGTAGCCTTGGATCGTGCCATCCTTAGCAACCGCTGGTCGATAACCAACCGGCACGTGAATCGGATTACCGTCCGTACCTGCAATGAAATGGCCCTCTTTGGTCGTCAGAACCGTCCCGCCTGCTCCATCGGGCGTTAAGCTGAATGCTCCGTTACGGGTCCATGCAGGCTGAAAGACTTGATTACCGTTCTCGTCCACTTTGCTGACGGACACTTCAAACAAACCATCGCCTTGGATGGCAAAGTCGGTTAGAAGACCCGTCGACTGGATCGGTCCCTGTGACAAATTCGTCTGAATTTGCACGAGCCTCGAGCCCCAGCCTTGGTTAAAGCCTAGCGGTGAGAAACGCCCTTGCTGGCGGAACCCTTCGGGCTGTGTTTGCACATTCGTCAACACATCCTCGAAGGAGGCTTCTTTCTTCTTAAAGCCGTTGGTATTCACATTCGCTATGTTATTGGAGAGAATATCCAGCTTTTGCTGTAAGCTGTGCATGGATACCGATGAATTGATCATGGAATTGTTCATGGCTGGCCCCTTCGCAAGCTAGATTTAGACGCGTCCTACTTCGTTTACTGCTTTGTCCATACTTTTATCATATGACTGAATGACCTTCTGATTCGCTTCGTAGGCGCGGAGTGCGGACATCATATCCACCATCGATTGCGCGGAATCCACGTTAGAACGCTCAACAAAGCCTTGGCGCACTTCAACTTGGTCGCCTGGTGCTACTTGCGTGATCGTCGCTTCATCACCTGGATTAATCCGCAGCAACCCGTTCCCTTCACGTAGTAACAGATGCGGGTTCTCTGCACGTGACAGCATCAAGCCAATCGGCTCACCTGTTGCGTTCAAGATGGGAAGACCGCCACTGTCCATGAATTCACCTTTGGCCGTTACTTTGAAATTGGAAATAGGTTGCCCGGCTCCATCCAACAAGGCCAAGGGTTGTCCATCACGACCTACGACTTGTTCGCCATTGGCATTCACAAGTTGACCCGATGCGTCGACAGTGAACTTCCCGTTCAAGGAGTACCGCTGCTCGCCATTCGGGTTCAACACGGTAAATAGCGCCTGTGGTTGGAACTTGCGTTCTCCGTCTGCATTCACGAATTTCCCTGTGGCATCAAACGTCACGCCTGGCAGTTGAATATTCGATACAAGCGCGAAGTCGAAGGGGTTCTGCGTTTCCTGCAGATCGCCTTGTGTATGAACAGCAATACTCTCCTCGGAGAATACACCCAAGCTCATCTTCCCAAGCGGCGCTGTTGAGGCTCCTTGTCCACCGCGAATCGTAGAGATAAGTATTTCTGGAAATGAACGCGACAAGGAATTACCCTGTTTAAAGCCCGGAGAGTTCAAGTTGGCAATGTTATTCGTTATGGTATCGTGTCTGCGTTGCTCAGAAATCATCCCTGCCGCCGCGGTATACAGTCCTCTTAACATCTAGTCACCTCTTAGGAAAGTCTATCTGACTAAAATTTACGTTTAGTTACTTTATCTAGGTTGTCGAGCATAATGCCCGTTCCTTTAACGACACAAGACATTGGATCTTCTGCGATGAGTACTGGCACTTTCAACTCATCCGCAAGCAATTGATCAAGACCGTGCAGCAATGCGCCGCCGCCCGTCAGAATAACACCACGGTCAATGATGTCCGCAGATAATTCAGGAGGAGTCCGCTCAAGTACACTCTTCGCCGCTGTGACGATCGAGGAAACTGGATCCCATAGTGCTTCCTGTACCTCGCTGGAGTGGATCGTAATGGTCAATGGAAGTCCGGATACCATATCTCTTCCGCGAATATCCATCTCTTGATCTCGTCCATGTGGATATACCGTTCCAATTTTCAACTTAATATCTTCGCTTGTCCGTTCACCGATAAGAAGCTTGTACTTATTTTTGATATACTTCATGATCGCCGTATCGAACTTATCGCCAGCAATCTTGATGGAGGAGGAGGTGACGATATCGCCCATGGATAACACGGCAACATCCGTCGTCCCTCCGCCAATATCTACAACCATGTTACCGCTAGGCTGGAAGATGTCCATACCGGCACCAATGGCTGCCGCCTTCGGTTCTTCTTCCATGAATACTTCTCGAGCACCACTGCGCTCAGCTGCTTCGCGAATCGCTTTCTGCTCGACCGAGGTAATGTTGGTAGGGGCGCAGATCAGTATTCTCGGGTGAGAATACCAATTCTTGCCCCCAATTTTCGCGATGAAATGCTTCAACATCATTTCCGTAATATCGAAGTCCGCAATAACGCCGTCCTTAAGAGGACGAATGGCGATGATGTTGCCAGGCGTTCTTCCTACCATGCGGAAGGCTTCTTCACCTACAGCCAACACGCGTTTCGTATCGCTTTCAATCGCAACTACGGATGGCTCATCAAGCACAACTCCGCGACCTTTTACATGAATAAGCACATTTGCCGTGCCGAGATCTATCCCAATATCCTTGCTGAACATTTCTAATTAATCCTCCCTAAACCTACCGTCCATCCCGTGAAGAATCGGCGCTCTTATATACAGTTCTAATTATAAGCTAAATTCGTTATAAATGCATTATTTCCTCTTTTTCCGTGAAATTTCGACATGCCCAGTTATAGGAAACACAAGAAACATCTCGGGATGAAGGGTATCTTAGGACTTAACGGTTACCAGAACTTCGGAAAGCTTAGGATTACGGGTCTTACGATACTTAATTTTAGTCGCTTCTCCTCCCCTAAGGTGCCGAATGGACTTGTGATACTCCAAAATGTGCTTCACCTGATTGGCCAGGTCCGGGTTGATTTCCGGTAGTCTTTCCGTCAAATCCTTATGCACCGTGCTTTTGGAAACGCCGAATTCCTTAGCAATGGTGCGAACCGTATTCTTGGTCTCGACGATACAGGTACCAATCTTAATGGTTCGCTCTTTGATGTAATCGTGCACTCCCCTCGCCTCCCTACTCGAGATAGTTTGGTAAAGTATATGAGGGGCATGACTAGATATTCTACGTAACCAAGCCTGACAAGCTCATTTCCCATATTTATTTTCAAAATAATGGGTTAATTTCGGCTTATGGCTACGAAATGGGTTAAAATCATCAGTTAAATGTGAAAAAGCAGCAGGAATTTCCCCCGCTGCCCTTCACTTATGTAGGCCGTAGCCTATGTATCGAAATGCTCGAAATTTAAATGCTGCTTACTGCTTCGCGTTCAAGAGGCTTTCTGGGTTAACGGCTGCATTGTCGCTAACTTGGCGCACTTCAAAGTGTAAGTGCACGCCATCTTCCTTCTCAAAATCGTTGCTGCCTGCTTTGGCGATAACGTCGCCTTTTTTCACTTCTGCGCCTTTGGTTACCTTCACGTCTGATAAGCTTTGGTAAATACTGATCAAGCCGTTACTGTGTGTAATCTCAACCAACTTGCCAACAACAGGACTCTGGTCAACTGCCGTAACTTTACCATCCAGTGCCGCTAGAACATCAAAGGTTGCGCCATCTTTGGCTTTCAAGTCAATGGCAGTGTGCGGGGTTAGTTGATCAAGATATTCGATCATAGCCGCTGCCTTCACATCATTGGATGCATTCGTGTCATAGTAAGGAGTTGCCACTTCGACAGCAGCTCTGTCTTTCACAGGCCATTGCATCGCTTCGGCTGTTCCGTTAACCGCGAGAGCCCCATCATGAGGTGCTTTCGGATTATCGGTTTGTTCATTGCTGCTAACCTTAATACCCAGATCTGCTTCGCTGACTGTTTTCGTTCCTGCTCCCTGGTACACCCACATTAAGGTTAAGATAATTGCTGCTGCTGCCACATACGTCGCTGGGAATACCCATTTCTTAGCAAGCAATTTCTTCCATGCAGATGTTGGACCTTGTGCTCCTTGAACAGTTTTAGGAGCCTCTTCTTTCTGAAAACCTTTGTTATTATCACTCATGGTTATCACCTCATCAACCATTCTTGACACATTCCAAGGTTTTATACTTCCAGAAAGATATTTTTATAGAAACGCTGCAAGTTTATGATTTGTGGAGAAAAGAGGCTGCATTTTCGATAGAGATGCCCGTGTAATAATAGGTTACGATCTGCTCCGCGGTTTTCCCTTCCTTCGCCATGCCGTTGGCGCCCCACTGACTGAGACCCACACCATGGCCATATCCGTAAGTAGTAATGGTAACTTGAGAGCCTGCCCACCTCCAAGCAAATTGAGAGGATGCTAGGCCTAGCTTCTCTCTCACCTCACGTCCGGAGAAAACCTTGCCTCCGATTGTCATACTTTTAATCCGATGACCAGTAGACCAAGAGAGTACTTTCATACCTTTGGCACTCGTATCTGTCGTGGCAATGCTTGTTACACCCAGCTTCTGAAGCATCGTCTTGTAACTGATCGTTACACTTTCTTGATAGTGAGAGGAAAGCTTAATATCCCAAGGACTAGGCACGCTGCGTAGATAGGGGCTTTTGAAAGGCCAATACTCTTCCGAATTCTCGGTATAGCCATTGCTAGTTGAGAAAAAAGTTGCATTGATCGGCTCATGCCCATAGGTAAGTATTTTATCCTTGGTCTCATTGACAGCTCTATCAATCTTGGCCATGTTCGTTTCATATTTGGACTTGTCCCACTTCTCTCTAAGCTCTTGGTCGGTCAGATAGGCCTGATGTGCTGTCGTGTCCGTCACAAGTGCATCCTCCACCGGCATATTACTATAATCCTTCTCTATTACTCTTCGCACGACATATGTTCTAGCTGCCATCGCTTGTGCTTTGAGTGCCTCTAGTTCGAAATCAACAGGCATTTCCGCAGCTAGCACACCTTTTACATATTGCTCTAGTGGAACGGTTTGCACCGTTGCCTTTTTCGTTAAATACACAGGAATCATCAGGCCTTGATCAGCACCTGTCTCTTGAAGGGATGAGCCTTCAATAGAGGCAGGAGGCCGTTCATCACCAGCCGGAATCTTCTTGACTAGCAATCCAGGCACGATGATAGTGACACACAACATGGAAGATAAGCAAACAGTCATCCACAGGATGACCCCTTTTCTGAGCACGCGTTTTTTATTGAACATATCTCTGAGCAGCCTCCATAAGCGCGTTTACTAGCAGGAATTTTGGTATGTCTTAGCTTATGAGAGGGGTTGCTAGAATAGAACTTGAACGAGGCGAGATCAGGAATTGATAGGATATGTGAAAGAAAAAAAGAACCACCAGGTTCGTCCCCTGATGGTTCCTCATGTATTACGCTAGCGTTGGCTGAATATTGAAAAATCCAAGCTCCGCAACTTCCTGCTCGATTTCTTGTGGAACTGAGCGATAAATATCGGCACCTAGTTCACGCAGAACGTCTGTGATATCGACATATCCACGATCGATATGGTGAACGCCCGTGATCTCGGTTTCACCCTCAGCGGCTAATGCCGCGAGGATCAACGCTGCGCCGGCACGCAGGTCTGTTGCACACACCTTTGCTCCGCGCAGCTTCGAGTTACCGCTTACGATAGCGGTCCGTCCGTCTACTTTAATGTTTGCGTTCATATTGGCGAATTCATCCACGTGCATAAACCGGTTCTCGAACACGGTCTCCGTTACGAGACTCGTTCCGTCCGCCACCATAAGCAGCGCCATCATTTGCGACTGCATATCGGTTGGGAAGCCCGGATACGGTAACGTCTTCACGTCAACCGCACGAAGCGGTCCTGTTGCACGTACGCGAATGCCGTTCTCATCTTCTTCGATCGTAACGCCCATTTCCTGCATTTTGGAAATGACAGGACGAAGGTGGTCTCCGATCGCGCCTTCCATATACAGCTCACTGCCCGTAATGGCTGCAGCGATCATATATGTACCGGCTTCTACGCGATCCGGAATCACCGTATGTACGACGCCGCGAAGCTTTTCAACACCCTCGATGCGGATAACACCCGTTCCCGCACCGCGGATCACAGCGCCCATTGCATTCAGATAATTAGCCAAATCAACAATTTCCGGCTCTTTTGCCGCATTTTCAATCGTTGTCGTACCTTCCGCAAGCGTTGCCGCCATCATGATATTCTCAGTTGCGCCTACGCTCGCCACGTCCAAATAGATTTTGGCACCTTTCAGGCGCCCTTTTACTTTCGCTTCAATATAACCTTGACCCAGTTCAATATCAGCACCCATCGCTTCAAAGCCTTTGAGATGCTGGTCAATCGGTCTTGTGCCAATCGCACAACCGCCTGGAAGCGAAATTCTCGCTTGACCGAGCCTTGCTAACAATGGACCCATTACGAGGAAAGAGGCTCTCATTTTACGGACTAGATCATAGGAAGCTTCACAGGTATTAATCTGCGCAGCTCGTACTCGAATCACTTGACGGTTGTATTCGACTTCAATTCCTAAGCTTTGTAAGACTTTATTAATCACTAGTACATCGTCAAGGGGAGGCGCATCATGGATGACGCTTTCACCTTCCGACCCCAAAATGGAAGCCGCAATAATCGGCAGTACCGCATTCTTTGCTCCGTTGATTTTCACATTGCCAGCTAGCTTTCGGCCACCGCGGACGATAATTTTGCTCATCATGGTCCCTCCGCGCACTTATTTTATAAGACAGGTTTCGCACATTTCTTAAGTTTATCATTTGCAAGCACATAGACACAACTGTGTTCTTTTGGCAGTCAGAGATGCCCTACATAGAGTTCGAAGCCCATTGCGTTTTTCATTCCGTTCTACTATCCATTGTTGACAACAAACTTCTGCATTATTCGGGAAATCGCATTAAAACATCTTACTGAAGCTCATGGAGAGACCTAAATACTGAATGAAAAAGCCCGCAACCAACTGCCCCAGTCCAATCGAAAGTAAGATTTGCAGCATAATGGCTTGTGCACCTTTGGGCCTTCGCAGCAAAATATCAAAGCGGAACGCTTGCAGCGACCACCACGCTAAACCGATGCAAAGAATATAGACAGCTATACTGACCATGTTCATCAATGAGGCGTATTGCGCCACTTCACTCCATTTGTCCGTCTCGCTCATAGGTCACTCCTCTTCGATTCTACCGATTCACGACTTTGGCCAACAATGTTACAAACTCAGCTCGTGTTGCCTGATCTTCCGGATGGAAGGTCCCGTCGGGAAAACCACTGATCCAACCGTCAGCCGACATTTGCTTGAGAATGCCCCCACCCCAATAAGATTCATTCACATCGCTAAAAGGGCTATTCCCTCTGCGTTTCCCGGTCATATTCATACTGCGCGCAAGCATTTGCGCCATTTCCATGCGAGTCAGCTTACCGTCGGGGTCAAAGGTACCATCCGGGTAACCGTCTACGATCGACGCTTGAACAGTTTTGGCAATGTCCGCGTAAGCCCAGTGCGAAGCCGCCAAATCGGTGAATTTTAAATCCTTGCGTTTCGATAAATTTAAAGCACGGGATATCACTGTGGCCGCTTCGGCCCTAGTAATCGACTGATTCGGAGCAAAACGATAGTTCCCATAACCGCTGATGATTCCTTGCCCAGTTAGCTGACTAATGGCATCCTGCGCCCAATGTCCGCCAATATCGACGTACCCGCTAACAAGCCCGTAGCTGTTCAACTGTAAACGATACATCTGGCTCATGAACCATTGGTTCGCCTGAAGCTTGATATAATACGTTCCTTCGGGTAATGGCTTCTCGAAATTGAGCTGATCTGAACCACTCTCACTTCGGTAGGTACCTTGCTCCTCAAGGGCATTATTATATAGGGTTGCATATAACGTGCGTGATACCGGTATATTCGTAAGTCTCACTTGAGCCAAGCTATCGGAAGTCAATCGGAATTCGAACCAATCAACGTCTTCATTTCTGTTAAAAACACCCTCATACCCTGCATTCATCGCAGCAAATGTAGCTTGATACGATTTGTCATTCGGTTCGTTAGGATCGATTAATTTAGGCGTATACTCAATTTCTAACGTGTATTCGCCCGTAATCGGTCCTTCATAATCCTTCACATTGCTGACGCGAATATAATATTGCCCAGGCAATACATCCATTTGCGAGCTAACCTCAATACCACCATCGCCAGCTTGATCAATCGTCGTAGACTTCTCGCCTTCCTTCTGGATCAGAAGCATGGGATCGATACGGCCCGTATCCGTAGATAGTCTGATACGCATAGTACCGGAGTGTTCCAAGGTTAGAGCAAACCAATCGAGATCTCCTTTTTCATGAAAAGTTCCTCGTACAGTCTGGCTTCGTTCTGGCAATGTAAAAGCTTTGTACTGTTTATCATTATCTTCAAACGGATCCGTATAAATGATAAAATCCGTCCGCAATGTGTAATTCAGCGCTGTTTTCCGTGTACGATCTATGTTCTCCAACTGCACATACGTGCGCCCTTTGGTCACAGCTACTGTGAATGGCTGATTGCCGTCAGTAGTACCATTGCCCGCCACAAAACTTTGCCCGGAATCGAAATTCACACGGATACCTTCACCGTCTTCAGGCTGTACGCCTAATTGAATGTACCCGTCGTAAGAAGCATCAATTTCATACCAGTCCTGATCCTGCCCTGAGCTAAGATTCGCTTTGACCATGGTATGATTAGGTAGCGATGCCGCCTGACTTGCTAGATCATTCGGTTCGAAGCGATCTTGCTTATATGGCTCGGTCAGTGCTTTCTCGATATTCAGTAAGCCGTACCCAGTCTTCGCGTCCCACCCTTTGTCCATCAAGTCCTGTGCCGTTTGTTCGATCTGCGATCGGACTTGATATGGCGTCATCGCGGGGTATTTCCCCCAGACCAATGCCGCGGCTGCGGCCACCTGTGGAGCGGCCATCGAGCTGCCATTTTGGTACTGATAACCCCCGCCTAGCGCTGTCGTGTATACATCCCAAGGTGCCATAACATCGAGCTCTGGTCCGTAATTCGAACGAGGATCTGCCTGTTTATTAGGGCTCACGCCGCCAACAGAAAGTACGGTCGGATACGCCGCAGGGTATTTCACACTTGTGCTCTCGTTACCAACAGCGGCGACGAGCAACACTTGATGATCCTCCGCGTATTGCACAATACCAGACAAGTAATCGGAATATTTGTTTAACCCTAAGGAAAGCACAACGATTTTGGCCCCGTGGTCGACGGCATACTTAATGCCTTCTCCTAGCTTAGCTTCGCCACCTGTTCCGTCTGCTTCTAGCGCCTTTATCGGCATTATTTTAGCATTGGGAGCTATGCCTGCAATACCTTTATCATTATTAATCGCAGCAGCAATCAAGCCAGCTACGTTCGTTCCATGTCCATTATCATCAAAAGGCTTCTTAGAAGCCTGTAGCAGATTCACACCATCTACCAAATTGCCGATTAAATCGGGATGACTAAGGTCAACACCTGTATCGACAACAGCGACTACGATCGGCGAACGAGAGTCTCCTGCCGCCGCCCACGCTTGATCAACGCGAATCATATCCAGATAGGTTTGCTTCACCCTCATGGGATCCGAAGATACCGCATAAGCAGCCTTTACGTTGGTCACGAACCCTGTTAGTCCTAGGACAATCAGCGTCATCAGTATCATGGTCCCTACGTATCGAAAACATTTCATCACATCAGGTCCTTTATCCCAAATTGAATCACTTTGTCATTTACTTATATATCTATACCACAATAAACATCTTCTCGATACCTATAACGGTTTTTCTTCGCAAAAAGTTCAGATCTTAGGAATTATTTTTCAGATGTAATTTCTGGATGTGTGGTTGGAGGCTCGTCGGAATGACATTCCGTAGCTCAACGTGAAGTTGGTGGTGATATTTAACGGACTTGAGCGCCTCTATTTCCGGAAAATCAGGTATGTTTGCTTTGCAACGGACACCAACGCCGTTATTTACTGAATTGAAAGGCTGATTCGCGTCCAAATGGAGAGAATAACGGCCATGTAGTCCGTTAAAAGTTAGAATCCGTGCTTTATCGCCAAATAGCGGCTCCTGTGTCCGTTAGAGGTAAAAGGCGGGGAAAACAGAAAAAAACCCTCCCTACTGTTACGTAGGAAAGGCCTCGTGGTAACGCGCTATTGAATGATAAAATTCTTCGTCAAGGTAAAGACACTCTCAATTGCTTTCAGCACCAAGTGCGGAACGACGCCAAGTGCCACGCTGATTAAGGCACATAGCCAAACCGTTATGCCTAATGGCACGGACACTTTGATGGCGGCTGGCTCGTAATCGCTGCGCATGAACATTTGGCGCACAATGCTGAAATAGTAGTAGAACGATACCACACTGGTTGCGATCATTAAGGACCCAAGCCAGTATTGCTGCGTCTGCATCGTTCCTAAGATGATGTAGAGCTTACCGAAGAATCCGCCTGACAATGGGATACCAGCTAAGGAGAGGATCAACAGTACCATAGCCACAGCTGTTAAAGGTGCGCGATAGTAAAGCCCCGCAAAGCCTTTGGCCTCGGTATGACCCTCAGCCTGCTCGATAATCATCAACACAGCGAAAGCTCCAATGTTCATAAACATATACGCAATTAAGTAGAAAATGAATTCCGAGAAGTTGCCATAATGCGTGGACGAAAAGTACGTTCCGATCGGAACGAGCAGATAACCGGCATTGGCAATCCCCGAATAGGCGAGTAGCCTTTTCATATTCGTTTGCTTCAGCGCAATGAAATTCCCCACGACCATCGCGACAGCGGCCATAACGGATATCGCTAGGAAGACATCTGACTGCAATTGACTATTTGCGAAGCTGCTAAATCCGAATAGGACGTAGAAGACTCGGAACAGAATAGCAAATCCGGCCGCTTTGGACACGACAGCCAAAAATGCCGTAACCGGTGTTGGCGCTCCCTCGTATACATCCGGTGCCCAGCTGTGGAATGGCGCAGCCGCGATTTTAAAACCGAAGCCTGCTAGCAGCAGGAAGAAGGCGACATAGAGCAATGGCTCGTACGACGTTACCAGTGTAGGAAGCGCTGCACCAATCTCTTGCAGATTAGCGGAGCCGACCATCCCGTAAAGGAAGGACATGCCGTACAAGATGATCGCGGACGAAATACCGCCCATAACCAAGTACTTGAATGCTCCTTCATTGGACTTGCTGTCTCTCTTCTTCATAGCAACCATTAAATAAGAGGTGATACTGAGCAGTTCTAATCCTACGTAGAGGGTAATCAAATCACCAGAGGATGACATGATCATCGCCCCTAACGCAGCAGGCAAATAGAAGTAGTAGTACTCCCCGACGTGCGGGATGCTATCCTCTTTCACGAAGCCTAAGCTCATAAAGACGATAAGTCCCGTTCCGACTAACGTACATAATTTCAGGATGTTCGAGAAATCGTCGACGCGATAACTTTGATTCAGGAGCTGAATCGCCTCGTCCGGATTCAGCTGCAGGACAACGAAGACGGCGGAAATCGCGATGCCGACGAGCGTCAACCACCCGATAATCGAACGGCTGAAGCGGTTTGGCAGAACCAAATCCAAGAGAGATAGGATGATCGCAGTAGCAACCAGCGCAAGCTCAGGGAGCAGATGCGTCAAATCAGCAACATGGAGTCTAATCTGTTCCACTGGACTAACCTCCTATCTTCCCGGCTACGCTATGGATCAATTGATCCAAGCTGCCAATGGTTTGTTGAAGCGGCTGACTCAGCACGCTTGGGTATACACCCAGCAAGAGAATGAACGCGACCAAGGTAATCATCGGCACAGCCTCAATGAGACGCGCGTCGCGCATCCCTTGCTGCAACAGGCTCGGCTGCTTAGGGCCGAACGTGATGTTCAGTACCCCGCGCAGCACGTACACCGCTGCAAATATAATACCCAGTGTACCGACAATCGCGTACACACGGTGTGTTTCAAAGAGTCCCACGAACGCGAGGAACTCACTGATAAAGCCGGATAAGCCTGGCAATCCGAGCGATGCCATCCCTGCAATCAGCAGAATTCCGCTGATGAAGGGAATGTTGCTGGCGAGACCGCCCAAGCGATCGAGCTGTGTGGTTTCGGTTCGCTCGTAGATGCTGCCGACGAGCAAGAACATCAGGGCTGAGATCAAACCGTGTGAGATGAGCTGGAACACGGCACCTTGCAGACCTGAAATGTTGAAAGCAGCGAGTCCAAGCAGGACGATGCCCATGTGGCTGATACTTGAGTAGGCCAGTACGAGTTTGAAGTCTTTTTGGACCATCGCGAGAAGCGCGCCGTACACGATGTTAATGACACCGAGGAGCGCGAGCACCCACGCCCATTGCTGGGCTTCCGCCGGGAAGAACAGAATACCGAAACGGATGAGGCCGTAGGCCCCCATTTTGAGCAAAATCCCGGAGTGAATCATAACAACAGCAGGCGGAGCCTCTGTATGTACCTTCAGCATCCACGTATGGAACGGGAAGATCGGCAGTTTGATCCCGAAAGCGACCAACAACATGATGAACACGGTCCATTTCATCGCTTGACTCATGAAGAACGGCGTGCCTGTCTGATTCACATAAGCCTCTGGAGCCTGCAGTAGGTTATGTGCAATCGTATGGATGTCACCGCTGTAGTAAATGATAGCCTCTGTCTGCGACGGATCTTGGTTAAAGCCAGCAGTCGTAACCAGAATAAGGAACGCAATCAGCATGATCGCTGAGCCGAGTCCATTATACAGCAAGAAGCGGTTAGCGGCTTGCTCCCGGTTCATATACCCCCAAATTCCGATCAGGAAGAACATCGGCACGAGTGTAATTTCGAAGAACAGGAAGAACAAGAACAGGTCCTGTGCCAGGAATACGCCGAACATCCCTGTTTCTAACAAAAGGAACAAAATGAAATACGTTTTCCAACGTTTTTTAATGTAAACCGATGCTAATGCCGCCATGGACGAGATTAGCGCCGTTAGAAAGACGAGCGGCAACGAAATGCCATCGACAGCCAACGAATATTTAAACTCGAAGAAGTATTGGTTAATTTGCTGAATGCCCTCGTGGTTTAATGGGACTTTGATCCAATCAAGCTGTTCTTTATACTGGAGCGGATCCCCCTGATAGTTATAGTCCACATACAACCATGCCGCCAAAACAAGCGGAATTAGCGTCGTGACGATACCCACGGTTTTGATCAAACGTCCACGATCCCCCCGAAGGAAGAGCAAAACGAGAACACCAAGCAGAGGTGAGAAGGCGATCATACTTAAAATGGGTAAATTATCCGGCATGTATGAACCTCCTTCCTGCAATGGCAAGTGCCAGAATCAGCATCCCTAGTAGCATGATGACCCCGTAGGACTGCAGTTGACCATTTTGAAGTCGGGAGCCTAAGCGTCCAAGACTAACCACGGTGAAAGCAACTAAGCGTACAATCCCGTCAATGATGTAAATATCAATCAATTCTAGAATGAACCCTAGACCGCGAAGCGGTTTGACAACGATGACATCATAGATGTCATCAATGAAATATTTGCGATTAAGCAACGTGTACAACCAAGGCATTTTACCCGAAACGATGTCCCGCGGAATCGTACGTTTGAGATAGATCAGATAACCAAGCCCAATACCGAGCAATCCAGCTAGTGTGGACAAAATAATAACCGTCCAATTCGCTGCCTCTTCATGGTCTTGCCCTGTCAGCCAGTGACCCAGCCATTCATTGAATGGCGTATTCACGAAGCCTGCAACAACGGCGAGCACAGCAAGAATAATAAGCGGTGTCGTCATGGATGCCGGAGATTCATGGGGCTCATGCGCGTGGTCGTGTGCGTGATCATCATGATCTTCCGAAGCATGTGCTTTCGCTCTAGACGAGCCCATAAACACGAGGAAGAACAGACGTGACATGTAGAAAGCGGTGAAGAACGCCGCAATGACACCGACCCAGAACAGAAGCTGATTATGCTCGTATGCTTCGGTTAGAATCATATCCTTCGACCAAAAGCCTGCGAATGGGAAGATACCAGCTAAAGCCAGCGTACCGATCGCGAAGGTCCATGTCGTGATTTTCATTTTGCGGGATAAGCCGCCCATTTCGTTGATGTCTTGCGTATGAACCGCATGAATGACGCTACCTGCGCCCAAGAAGAGCAAGGCTTTAAAGAACGCATGCGTGAACAAGTGGAACATCCCTGATGTATACGACACGCCAATACCCAGCGCCATCATCATGTAGCCGAGTTGGCTCACGGTCGAGTAAGCAAGAATCCGCTTAATATCGTTCTGTGCGATACCGATGGTAGCTGCAAAAATGGCGGTAAATCCACCTACATAAGCAACTACCGTCAACGCATCCGGAGAGGCGTGGAAAATATCAAACGTTCGTGCCACAAGGTAAACCCCGGCAGCAACCATCGTTGCGGCGTGGATCAGCGCCGAGATCGGCGTTGGCCCTTCCATCGCATCAGGCAACCACGTGTGCAGCGGGAATTGACCGGATTTGCCCATCGCCCCGATGAAAATCATAACCGCAATCCACGTGACGATCGTAGGGTCGATTTTGCCCGTAGTAAAGGCATTATGTATGGAAGTAAAATCGAGCGCATGCCCTGGCATGTATAGATACAACAGCAGGATCGCGATAAACAAGCCCACATCCCCGATGCGGGTGACGATAAATGCCTTTTTGGCGGCAGCCTTCGCCTCTGGCTTGAAGTACCAGAATCCGACGAGCAAGAAGGAACATACCCCTACCAGCTCCCAGAAGATGTAGAGTTCCAGCATATTTTCTGAAATAACAAGACCTAGCATCGAGAAGGAAAACAGCGCAATATAGCCAAAAAACACGTGAATTCGCTCGTCGCCCTTCATATAGCCCTTGGAATAAATGTTCACCAGCAGCGAAACGAGGGTGACAATTACGAGCATCAGGGAATTTAGGTTGGTGACCTCAAACCCCATTTTCAGCGTAAAATCGCCGACCTGCAGCCAGTTCATTTTATCCCACGTGAAGTCCTCCACCTTGCCGCCTATACGCTCTACGAAAATGAGCAAAGCCACAATAAATGAAAGCAGCATCGCGAAAATACTAATGTAAATCCCTAAGTCCTTGAGTTGACGTCCCATCGCCGTGAGCGCTAGAAAAGCAAGCAACGGAAACAATGGAATGAGCCAGGCGTACTGTGAATAGTCCGATACCATAGCCTTGTTAGCCTCCTAGCGCTTCATAGAATCCAAATCCGTAACTTCGACCGTGCCTTTATTTCGGTAAATTGTGATCAATATCGCAATCCCAACAGCCGCCTCAGCAGCTGCAATTGTAATGTTAAAGAGGGAGAAGATTTGCCCCGTCAATACCGGATGATCCCCCAGCTTCGAGAAAGCAATCAAATTCAAGTTCACCGCATTGAGCATAAGCTCAATGGAAAGCAGCACGATAACCCCGTTTTTCTTCGTAAGTGCCCCATAAAGACCGATACAAAACAGGATCGCCGCTAATGTAAGATAGGGAGTAATTAAGTTACCCATGCTAATCCTCCTCTCTCTTCGCCACGACAATAGCACCAATGAAGGCGACCGTCAGCAACACGGACATGATTTCGAAAGGAATCACATGCACATTATAGAGCAGCTTCCCGATTTCGAGTGTATTATCCTTGCCAGCATCTAATGCCCCCGAAGATACGAAGGTCGATTTCTGAATCGCATAGAACAATATCCCGAACAATCCCACAGCGCCGAGAATGGCCAAGCCTTCATGCCACGGGCGCTTAGGTCCCTCGTCTTCACCCTGTCTATGCTTCGTCATCATAATACCGAATATCATGAGGATCGAGATGGCACCCGCATAAATCAGGACTTGAACGAAAGCGACAAACTCAGCTTCAAGGATGACATACAGGCCAGCCAAGCTAATAAACGTAAGAGCAACGGCAATCACCATGTGAACGACTTTCGTAAAAGAGATCATAAAGATCGCCCCGCCGATGGCGAGCAGTGCGAAGATGAAGAAGGCCCAGCTCGTACCGCTGGATAGGAAATCACCTAGTCCACTAAACATCTTTCTTCGCGCCCCCTTTAGGCATCGCAGAATTGTTCTCTTGACGAATGTTTTGTGTGTTGCTGCTCAACCATTGCATATCTTTGAACAAATCATCTCGACTGAAGGAGCTCAGCTCAAAATTATTCGTCATCACGATCGCTTCCGTCGGACACACCTCTGTGCACAGATCGCACAGAATACAAATTTCGAAGTTGATGTCATACGTATCGATGACCTTTCCCTTTTTCTCAGGGTCTGGGTTCGCTTTTCCAGTTAGCGTAATACACTCCGTCGGACATACACGCGCACATTGATTGCACACAATGCATTTCTCGGGATCAAAATATTGAATACCACGAAAGCGATCCGGCATTTTAATCGGCACTTCTGGGTACGCGTACGTTACTTTCTTCTCAGTCAAGTGCTTAAACGTGAAGCCTAAACCTTTCATAATGCCCTTCATGTGTTTCAACTCCTTTAAGTTTTCCGTAGGAAAACTAACTTCGAAAGCATCTATTCTTAAAAGATGGTCATAATGATCGCGGTCAGCAGCATGTTGGCCAGTGCTAATGGAAGCAACACTTTCCAGCCAAACCCCATAAGTTGATCAATGCGAACCCGTGGCAGTGTCGCCCGCAGCCAGAAGAGGAAGAAAACGACTGACGAGAATTTCAACAGGAACCAGATGACGCCTGGAATGAAATCAAGGAATCCGAATGGCGCATGCCACCCACCTAAGAAAATCAAAGAGATGAGTGAAGCAATGACGAAGACGTACACATACTCGGATAGCATGAAAAAAGCGAAGCGGAAACCGCTGTATTCCACATGGTAACCCGCAACGAGCTCGGATTCTGCTTCCGGTAAGTCAAACGGCGTACGATTAAGCTCCGATACACCCGCAATCACGAAAATGATGAAGCCGAGGATCTGAGGAATGAAATTCCAGTGCCAGAAACCTCCGGTTTGATGATCAACAATGGTATGCAGATTCAAGCTGCCTGTCATCATGACCACACCAACGACCGAAATAACTAGGGGAACTTCATAGCTGATCATTTGCGCTGCGGAACGCATGCCGCCTAATAAGGCATATTTATTGTTGGATGCCCAGCCGCCAAGGATAATTCCAATGGTTGAGATCCCTGTAAGGGCTACATAGTAGAGCAATCCCACATTCAAGTTCGCACCAAACATCCGATCCGAGAACGGAATGGTCGCAATGATCGTAAAGGACGGGATAAAGGTAATGATCGGTGCGAGAATGAAGAGCTCACGCTCGGCTTTCCGAGGAATCGTATCTTCCTTAATGAGAAGCTTGAGTACGTCAGCGACGCTCTGCAGCAGCCCGAAAGGCCCTGTTCGGTTCGGCCCGATCCGCAACTGCATCCAGCCAATGACCTTACGCTCGAAGTAGATCGCATAGGTAACGAAACCGAGAACGAGCATGAGCATCACAATGCCCCAGAAAAGGAATACGAAGAAGTTCGTCCACGTCAGACTCTCCTCCAATAGATTGACCATTAGGCATCCACCTCCCCAACGACAATATCGATGCCGCCCAGAATCGTAATTAGATTGGTCATCGACTCCCCGACCAGAAGCTTGGGCAATATTTGCAGATTCACGAAGGATGGTCTGCGGAATTTCAAACGGTACGGCTCTTGCTTGCCTCGGGAAATAATATGGCAGCCGATTTCTCCACGTGGAGACTCGATCGCTGCGTAGATTTCGCCTTCTGGCGGACGAATAACCCGCGGCACTTTGCCCATGGTTTCGCCACCTTCAGGGAACACGTTTAAGGCTTGCTCGAGGATGCGAAGGGACTGTTTAATTTCTTCCATACGGATAAGATAACGGTCATAGCAATCCCCGCCATTTCGCACAGGCACATCGAATTGGAAGCGGCTGTAGAGGCTGTAGGGCTGCGTTTTGCGAATATCCCAGTCTACACCCGTACAACGCAGGTTCGCCCCGCTAAGGCCATAAGCAATGGCTGTCTCGGCATCATATTTACCTACACCCTTGATCCGTGATAGGAAAATCTCATTTCCGGTCACGAGCGTGTGATACTCTTCTAATTTGCCGTACATATACGGAACGAATTTCCGCACTTTGTCGATCCAGCCTTCTGGTGCGTCCCATTTCACGCCGCCTACACGCATATAGTTGTACGTTAAACGAGCACCACACAATTCGTTGAATAGATCGATAATAATTTCGCGGTCACGGAACGCATACAAGAACGGACTCATTGCCCCGATATCCAGCAGGTAGGTTCCCCACCAAACCATGTGAGACGCAATTCGCTGCAGTTCCATCACGATTAAACGGAGAAATTCCGCGCGTTCAGGGATTTCTAATTGCATCATTTTCTCAACCGCGTTAACTAACGCGTAGTTGGTCGTCATCGCCGATACATAATCCATGCGGTCCGTGTACGGGATAATTTGGGTATAGCTGAGGTTCTCAGCCAATTTCTCTGTTCCTCTATGTAAGTAGCCCATGACGGGTATTGCTTCTCTAATGATTTCACCATCCAGCTTTACAATCACGCGGAAAACGCCGTGCGTACTAGGATGCTGAGGGCCAACGTTTAACAAGAGCTCTTCTGTCCGTAACACGTGCTACACCTCCGGGTCAAGCGGTTCGTAGTCTTTGCGCAGTGGATGACCCACCCAATCATCAGGCATCATGATGCGAACTAAATTCGGGTGGCCAGGGAAATCGATGCCGAAAAGGTCAAAGGCTTCGCGCTCGTTCCAGTTGGCCGTCGGCCAAACATCAGCTACCGAAGGTATGCTTGCTTGCTCGCGGTCTGTCTTCACTTTCACACAATACTCATGCTTATGTGTGAGGGAAAGCAGATGATACGCCACCTCCAGGTGCGTCTCTTGGTCCACACCGGAGAGATTGCGCAAGTAATCGCAGCGCAGCTCTTCGTGATCTCTCAGCGTCAGCGCGGCCTGCGGCCAGCGCGAGCTGTGAATGATGACATAAGGGCGATGCGCATCCCTTTCGTTGATGAAAGCGTCGACGACGGCGTCTTCGCCTGCCTCGGCTTTCAAGATCGTCACCAACCGGTCCAGCAGCGGCTGGTTCGGTGACGGCTCCTTCGGCGCGGCTGGCTCCGCCGAATCGGTCTTCGCTCCGCGTGCGCTAGCTCGCGCGGCACGGGCTTCTGCGGCGGCCTGGGCTTTGGCCGCCTTCTCTTCGTCAGAGCCTGCGTCAGCGGACGCTGGCGTTGGTGGGGCCGACGCGGGCTCGCCCGTCGGCTCTGCATTGGCCGCGCGCGCTGCGAGGCGCGCGGCTCTTGCCGCGGCGCGCTCCGCCGCCGCGTTACTGCTCTGCGCAGCCGCTGGCGCATCGGCGCCCTGCCCACGCTCCGCGAGCTCAGCCGCAGGCGCGTCGCTTGGCTCGCTCGTCGTCTGCGCATCCGGATCAGCAGCTTGCTTCTCCGCCGCGCGATCTACGGATGCTTGCACGTCCGGACTAAGAGGCGTCTTACTCGCACGTGCCTCTGGGGTGAGCTTGCCAACCTCAGCAATTGCTTCCTCTAGGGGCGATTCATTCACTTTCTTATCATCGTCAGCAGGAGGAGTCAGATCTACCGCTGTTTCTTCCGGCTTTTTCTCCTCGCTCATCGATTGGTCACCTGCTTCCCAGTTTTCGCTTCATAGCGAATCTTCTCCTGAAGCTTGTTAATCCCATAGATAAGCGCAGCTGGATTCGGCGGGCAACCTGGGATATACACATCCACCGGTACGATCTGGTCGACACCTTTGACAACTGAATACGACTTTACATACGGTCCGCCTGCTGTCGCGCAGGAGCCCATTGCAATAACCCACTTCGGTTCAGGCATTTGTTCGTAAAGACGGCGCAGCAAAGGAGCCATTTTCTTCGTAACTGTCCCTGCCACAATCATCACATCTGATTGCCTAGGTGACGTACGGAAGATGACTCCGAATCGGTCTAAATCATAGTGAGAACCGCCTGTCCCCATCATTTCGATCGCGCAACAAGCCAAGCCAAAGGTCAATGGCCAAAGCGAATTACTGCGAGCCCAAGCTTTTACTTGCTCCAGCGTTGTCATAAATACATTACGGTTTATTTCTTCCCGTTCCTCGGGAGAGATCGACTCTAAACTGAAGTCCATTGCAGCACCTTCTTCTTCCAAGCGTATATTAATCCTATGGCAAGCAAGGCTACAAAAATACACATTTCTATTAAAGCAAACAATCCTAGCTGATTAAAAGCAACAGCCCACGGATAGAGGAACACGGTCTCCACATCAAAGATGACAAACATCAAAGCAAACAAATAATAACGAATGTTAAACCGGATTTGTCCCTCACCTACAGGCTCATTGCCACTCTCATATGTCGTGTACTTCTCTTCGATGGGTTTACTCGGTCTTAACCATTTGCCAATCGTCAGCGCTGCTATGGGGAGGAAAATACCTAACCCAAGAAAAATCGCTACGATTACATAGTTATTTGTATACATCATGTGAATGTAACCGCCTCCATTTCTTATTTGCGTTCCTTACGATCTACGTAGTTTTGGTAATAATCACCTATATTAGTATAACAAAAAGGGGTTTAGGCGTCGACATTAATTCTTTCACGTTAAGAGTAGCATACCACATAGACGGGTAATACTATTCATTGGGCAACGTTATCGCGATGCCGACGGACAAAGCATTCAATTAACAGCAGGCGAAATGTTCCCACCTTGCCCTAAAACAGGACAATCCACCCTTTGGCATCACGCTTAAAATGAAATCCGTCAGCCGCTGCTCCTCTCCTCCGAGAGGGGCAGTTTTTTTACCTTTAGCACAAAAAAACGGAGGAACCGAAGTTCCCCCGCTTTGATCTATTTATTTCCCGGACACACCGATACGATTCAATGCTCTTTGTAAAGAAGCTTCAGCACGTTTGAAATCCACGTTATCTTGCTTTGTTTCTGCAAGACGTTTCTCCGCACGGTCTTTCGCTGCCTTCGCACGATCAATATCAATTTGTTCAGGCAGCTCGGCGCTTTCCGCCAAAATAACCACCTTATCCTTGCGCACTTCCATGAAACCGCCGTTCACTGCGATAACTTCGTCTTTAGAGCCCGTTTTCTTCACAGTAATCGGTGCAATTCTTAGTGGAGTGACCAATGGAATGTGATTCGGCAGAATTCCAAGCTCCCCTTCAGCACCCTTCACGCTAACCATGTTCACTTGTTCAGCGTACACTTTGCGTTCCGGTGTTACAATTTCCAGTAGGAATGTACTCACTTGGATTCTCCTTCCTAAACTTACTTAGAGAGTATGCAGCTTACAGCGTTTTAGCTTTCGCGATTGCATCCTCGATTGTGCCCACGTTGTGGAAGGCAACTTCAGGAAGATTGTCGTGCTTACCTTCAAGAACTTCTTTGAAGCTGCGCACGGTATCCTTCATTGGTACATACAAACCTGGGAATCCGTTGAACGGCTCAGCAACGTGAAGCGGCTGAGACAAGAACAGACGAAGACGACGCGCACGAGTAACGACCAATTTGTCCTCATCAGACAACTCATCCATACCCAAGATCGCGATGATATCCAGAAGCTCTTTGTAACGTTGAAGAATTTGTTTAACGCCTTGTGCTACTTTATAGTGCTCTTCACCAACGATTTCTGGTGTCAAAACACGGGAAGATGATGCAAGTGGATCTACCGCTGGGAAGATACCTGCGGCCGCGATACTACGCTCCAAGTTCGTTGTTGCGTCCAAGTGAGCGAAAGCCGTTGCTGGAGCCGGATCCGTATAGTCATCGGCAGGAACGTAAATCGCTTGAATGGAAGTAACGGAACCTTTTTTCGTGGACGTAATACGCTCTTGCAATTGACCCATTTCTGTAGCTAGGGTTGGCTGGTAACCTACCGCGGAAGGCATACGGCCTAACAAAGCGGAAACCTCAGAACCTGCTTGTGTGAAACGGAAGATATTATCGATGAAAAGAAGAACGTCTCTTCCTTCTTCGTCACGGAAATACTCAGCCATTGTCAAACCGGACAAAGCTACGCGAAGACGCGCACCTGGAGGCTCGTTCATTTGACCGAATACCATCGCTGTTTTTGCAATAACGCCGGAGTCTTTCATCTCGTGGTAAAGGTCATTACCTTCACGAGTACGCTCACCAACACCCGCAAATACGGAGATACCGCCGTGCTCTTGTGCAATGTTGTGAATTAGCTCTTGCATCGTTACCGTTTTACCTACGCCGGCACCACCGAAGAGACCAATTTTACCACCTTTTGCATAAGGAGCCATAAGGTCAATAACTTTAATACCTGTTTCAAGAATCTCTGATTTTGTCGACAAGTTGTCGAATGCTGGAGCTTCTTTGTGGATCGGGCTAGTTAATGTACGGTCAACTGTTTCGTCACCATCGATCGGATCGCCCAATACGTTAAATACACGACCCAGTGTTGCTGCACCAACGGGTACAGTAATCGCTGCGCCAGTATCTGTTGCAACGGCACCACGTACAAGTCCGTCTGTTGAGGACATTGCTACGCAACGTACGAGGTTGTCACCAAGGTGAACAGCCGCTTCAACCGTCATAGTGGATGATTGTCCACCTTCGGTTCTTTCAATTTTGATTGCATTCAGAATTTCAGGGAGTTGTCCGCGTTCGAACTCAATGTCGACGACAGGCCCTGTAATATTCACAACGCGCCCTTTGCTCATGGTTTCCCTCCTAAGTAAAGCTTGTGTCTCCATCGAGACCGTTTATGAGATAAACCTCTATCGAGGTCTTTTCGAAGATGTCCGACCGCGTTAAGCGGATGGTTTATTCGCCAATAAGAATTTATTTTTTCCGACTCGTCGAAAACTTGTAAATTCTTATGTGGACATTATGCGTTCGCGTTAGCTCCAGCGACGATTTCCGAAATTTCTTGCGTAATCGAAGCTTGGCGTGCACGATTGTAAGCCAATGTGTAACTGCTGATCATCTTCGTTGCATTCTTCGTTGCGGAGTTCATCGCTGTCATTCTCGCGCCAAACTCACTTGCTTTGCCTTCCAATACAGCACTGTAAATAAGCGTCTCAGCATATTTAGGGAGCAGTACTTCCAAAACGCCTTCCGGTGACGGCTCATACTCATAGCTAGCTGCAGCCACGCCGGATACATCTTCCATTGGAAGCAGACGAATCATGGTTGGAATTTGGGTAATCGCGTTTTGGAACTTGTTGTAAATCAGGAACAGTTGGTCATACGTACCGTTAACGAAATTAGAGACCGCTGCTGTTGCAACAGGCTTAATATCCGAGAATTTCGGCGTATCCGGAACACCGGTTACTTCTTCAACAATCGGAATATTTCGTTTCGAGAAGTAATTGCTTCCCTTACGTCCAATTACGAAGACGGAGTACTCAGCTGTTGATTTATGATTTTCACGAATTTCAGTCATTGCTTTACGCAACACATTGGCATTGTAACCACCAGCCAGACCACGGTCGGAAGTAATGACCAAATAGGCCGTTTTCTTCACTTCACGTGATTGTAGCATCGGGTGCTTTACGCCTTTCGTGCCAGCTGCAATGCTTGCAACCACTTCCTTCAACTTCTCGGAGTACGGACGTGCCGCTTCCGCTGATTGCTGCGCTCTACGTAAGTTCGCTGCTGCAACCATTTCCATTGCTTTCGTAATTTGCTTCGTGCTTTGTGTGGATTTAATTTGGCGCTTAATCTCGCGCATTCCTTTTGCCATACCTGCTCACCTCTCTTTTGAGGCTTAGAAAAGCCTTCATTCGAAGACCTGAATTCAGGCGTCCGCCTGCCCAGGATTCACACGGTAGCAAGAGCTTCACTTTGGGCATGAAGCTCTGCCATCATGCATTATTCTGAAACTGCAAAGCTCTTTTTAAATGTATTGATTGCATCAACCAATGCTTTATCGTTATCCGCAGTAATATCTTTCGTGTCACGAATGCTATGCAGAACTTCAGGACGGTTGGATTCCAAGAAAGCCAAGAATTGTGCTTCGAAACGCGTTACATCTTGAACTGGAATATCATCCACATGACCTTTTACAACCGTGTAAAGAGAAGCAACTTGCTTTTCCAAAGACATCGGTTGGTGAACGCCTTGTTTCAAAATTTCAAGGGTACGAACCCCACGATCCAAACGTGCTTTAGTCGCTCTATCCAAATCGGATCCGAATGCGGCAAACGCTGCAAGCTCACGATATTGTGCCAAGTCCACACGAAGTGTACCCGCAACTTTTTTCATCGCTTTCGTTTGAGCGGAGCCCCCTACACGGGATACAGAGTTACCAACGTTAACCGCTGGACGCTGACCGGAGTAGAACAAATCGGCTTCCAAGAAGATTTGACCATCAGTGATGGAAATTACGTTCGTCGGAATGTAAGCGGAGATATCGCCTGCTTGTGTCTCGATGAATGGAAGTGCCGTAATGGAACCACCGCCAAGCTCATCGTTCAATTTCGCAGCACGCTCCAGCAAACGGGAGTGCAAGTAGAATACGTCACCTGGATAAGCTTCACGACCTGGTGGACGACGAAGCAAGAGGGACAACTCACGGTATGCGGCAGCTTGTTTGGACAAGTCATCGTATACGATCAGAACGTGCTCGCCTTTGTACATGAAGTACTCAGCCATAGCACAACCGGAGTATGGAGCTAACCATAGCATCGGTGAAGGCTCGGAAGCGGAAGCTGTTACAACGATCGTGTAGTCAAGCGCGCCAGCAGCACGAAGGGTTTCAACAACACCTACAACTGTGGATTGTTTTTGACCGATAGCGACGTAGATACATTTCACGCCATTGCCTTTTTGGTTGATGATTGCGTCGATCGCAATCGCCGTTTTACCTGTTTGACGGTCACCAATGATCAACTCACGTTGACCACGGCCAACTGGTACCATTGCGTCAATCGCTTTAATACCTGTTTGCATTGGTTCATGTACGGATTTACGAGCCATTACGCCAGGAGCCATGTTCTCAACTGGACGGAACGCTGTTGTATTGATTGGACCTCTGCCATCGACAGGTTGACCCAAGGAGTTAACTACACGACCTAGAAGTTCTTCACCAACTGGAACCTCCATAATACGGCCTGTGCGTTTAACTTGGTCGCCTTCACGAATATCTCTGTAAGGTCCAAGAATAACGATACCTACGTTGCTTTCCTCAAGGTTAAAAGCATAGCCTAGTACGCCGCTCGGGAACTCAAGCAGCTCGCCTGCCATAACGTTTTCCAAGCCGTGAGCACGAGCAATACCGTCACCTACTTGAATGACTGTACCTACATCAACTACTTGGATATCGGAATTATAGTTTTCAATCTGTTGTTTAATCAATGAGCTGATTTCTTCAGGTTTGATACTCAACGAACTTCACCCCTATTCTTACAGTGGTTATATTAAACTAACGCTTTGGCCAAACGATCAAGTTTGCCTGCCAAGCTTCCATCATATAAACGATCACCGATACGCACTTGAATGCCGCCGAGCAGCTTAGGCTCAACCACAGACGAAACACGGATCGTTTTACCAGTTATTTTACTGAAATGTGAAGCAATCTCAGCTTGTTGTGCATCCGAAAGTACGTATGCGGAGTAAACAGTCGCACTCGCTTGTCCGAGCGCCTCATTCGCAACCTTGGTATAATCACTCGCCAAAGCAGAAAGAATCGACTGTCTACCTTTATCAATCAAGACAAGCAGCGTGTTCCACACCGGTTCGGAAACTTTGCCTTCGAAAATCTGCTTCAGCAGGTCCGTTTTCGCGGAATTCCCGATGTTCGGATGGTTCAGGAACTTCTGCAAGTCTGCATTATCCCTAATCGCACTAGCTACAGATTTAAGCTCTTCTTCAACCAAGGAAATGATATTCTTTTCCTTCGCTACATCGAATAAAGCTTTGGCATAACGCTTCGCTACGACGATGTCACTCATACGTTGCCTCCTACCTCTTTGAGGTAATGCTCAACAAGTTCTTCTTGTGACTTTTCGTCGATTTGTTTCTCAATGATTTTAGATGCGATCAGAACGGACATCGCGCCAACTTGGCTGCGAAGAGCGGCAACCGCTTTGTTCTTCTCATTTTCGATATCTTTAAGCGCTTCGTCTTTCAGACGATTTGCTTCTGCACTAGCTGCATGAATAATATCATCAGCTTGCTTTGAGCCTGTGTGCTTCGCTTGCTCAATGATGTCATAAGCTTCCTTACGAGTTTGTTGCAGAGCTTGCTTTTGTTCCTCCAACAGTTGCTCAGCCTGCTTGCGGCTAGTTTCAGCTGTTTGAATTTGGTCTTTCACCAATTGTCTGCGTTTCTCCATCATGCCGAACAGAGGACCGAACGCAAATTTAGAAAGCAACAAATATAAAATTAAGAACGCGATTAGTTGTATCCAAAATGTGGACCATTCAATATGCAAGTAACGTCACTCCCTTCTGATAACATGGGCAAAACGAAGGCGTGGTGGCGACTACGGCCATCAACGCCAAACGGTTTCTTAAGCTTTTCCCATAAAGATGAACGCAAGAACCAATGCAACGACCGGCATTGCCTCAACTAGACCTACCCCGATAAACATGGTTGTTTGAAGCGTACCACGAAGTTCTGGTTGACGGGAAATACCTTCCAAAGCGCGACCTACGATCAAACCGTTACCAATACCTGCACCTAGTGCTCCCAAACCGAATACGATACCTGCTGCTACTAATGCTATTGCTCCCATTGATAAAATCCTCCCTTAAACTCTTAAGTTTTTGTTGTTGTATAAGTGACTCGAGACTTCCCGAGGTAAGTCTAATCCTTAATGCTCTTCTTCGTGAATCAACGTTTGTGAGATATAAACCATGGTTAACATCGTGAATACGAAGGCTTGAATTGCACCAACGAACACACTGAAGCCCTGCCATACGAAGAGAGGCGCAATTCCAAACCAACCTGCTCCAACAATGACAGATATCATAATTTCACCTGCATAGATATTACCGTAAAGACGGAAAGCGAGTGTAAGCGGCTTTGCTACAACTTCAATCAAGTGAAGGGGCAACATTATCCCTTTGAACTCAATGTAATGCGCGAAGTAATGCTTCGTGTTGCGCGTAATCCCTAAGTAGTGGCTTAGTACCGTAACGACAACGGTTAAAGCTGCTGTTACTGCGATATCAGCTGTCGGTGATTTCCACCAGGATACATGATCTTCCGTCACAATTGAGAAAGGAAGGCCGAGCATGTTGCCGATAAAGATGTACATGATGAGCGTAAGACCAAGTGCGATAAATCCTTTGCCATGCTTGGAACCGATCGTGCTTCCAATAATGCCTTCTACAAACTCAATCGTCCATTCCATGAAGTTTTGAAGTTTCGAAGGGTTCGTTACGGATGCTCGGCTAGCGCCTGCAATTGCAAGAATCAGCACGACAACTGTGGTAATCCCGATCATCATCAGTGCTGATGCATCGAAATGAATACCTAACCACTCAAACTCTGGTACCTTATGTTCCATATTTTCCATTTTCACCCCTTTCATCCATGGAAGTTACATCGTGGAATTACTTCTTTGACTTCTTAATAGAAAGAATACCCAGTACGAGTGTTGCCAATTGAGCAAAAAAGTATCCAACAATCGTCGTGGTCAATGCAACTTGTTCGGGATACCTGACGGCAACCAAACCTACAAACCCCGCGATCGCTGCCCTTGTCAGAAAGCCAAGGGTTACCTTGCGCCCTGACTGCTCTATCGCAGCTGCTGCCAGCTTGTTAATCTTCCAGGCCAGAAACCTTGCATTGATCATACTTGCAATGGAACCAAGCATAATACCGGCAAAGTAAATGCGGTAATCGACAAGAAGCGCCCATGCAGCCAAACAAAAGGATAAAAAGAAAAGAAATACATTTTGAACCGTTTTCAGAGTGGCTGAAAAGTCGTCCATCATAGCCCTCCGTACCGCTTAATCATGAAGTAAATGCTCATGATGCCGGTTACAAGCCCAAGTAAAAACCCGACTAACAACCAGATCTGTCCACCTAGTGCACCACTTAACCAATCCCCGAAGAAATATCCGGCTGCCAAACATACGACAAGGTCTATGCCAATTGCACTAGTTAACGCTACTGCCCGCCAAGGATTATCATTGGAATTTGGCCGTTTCATTGCACCCTCCTGGGTGTTTTCCACATGGGAAAACGCGTCTCGTAGCTAATCTGCTACGAATCCTCATTCATTGTATCGAAGCCATGCTAAGTTTGTCAATTGACGGAACTTCATTTGTCACATCTCACAAAACTCCTTAGAGCCTTGCGGCTCTAAGGTTTGCGCGTTTTCAAACCGAACAGTCCAACTGTACGCTGTAGCGTTTGTCATGATTTTGTCACGGTTAGAATGCTTCAGGACGTTCAGGGGTCCTACCGAAGTGATGGAGAATCGCTTGAACGATGCGTTCTGACGCTTTTCCGTCTCCGTAAGGGTTCGCTGCTTGGCTCATTTTATTGTATAAATCTGGATCTGTAAGCAGCGCACGAGCACGCGTATAGACCACTTCTTCATCCGTTCCAACTAGCTCCAACGTTCCTGCTTGGATGCCTTCTGGACGCTCTGTTGTATCACGTAGAACTAGTACTGGGACACCGAAGGACGGTGCTTCTTCTTGCAGACCACCGGAGTCGGTTAGAATCATGTGCGCATGAGGGTAGAAGTTATGGAACTCAAATACATCGAACGGCTCAACCAGCTTGATACGTGGGTGATTGCCCAGAATTTCATGTGCTGGTTCTTTGACCGCTGGGCTCGGATGAACCGGATAAACGATCGCAATATCCTCAAACTCATCGGCAATACGTTTGACCGCACGGAAAATTTGGCGATGTGGCTCACCTTGCGCCTCACGACGATGCGCTGTCATCAGGATTAGCTTACGACCAGCCGCCCATTCCAGTACGGGATGATTGAATGCCTTTTGTACCGTGTATTTGAATACATCGGTCACCGTGTTGCCTGTCACATAAATTTGTGACTCGGATTTATTTTCTTTGCGCAGGTTATCTGCAGATTGCTGTGTTGGTGCGAAATGAAGATCAGCGATAACGCCCGTTAACTGACGGTTCATTTCTTCTGGATACGGGGACAATTTGTTCCACGTACGCAGGCCCGCTTCCACGTGGCCCACTTGGATCTGCTGCATAAACGCTGCATAACTAGCAAGGAACGTTGTCAGTGTATCGCCGTGCACAAGGATCAGGTCCGGCTTCGCCTCTTGGAACACAGGTTCCAAGCCCTGCAGAACGCGCATCGTAATCTCATTCAGCGTTTGGCGATCTTTCATGACGTTAAGATCAAAGTCAGGTGTGATTTTGAAAATATCAAGCACTTGGTCCAGCATTTGACGATGCTGTGCCGTTACGCAAACCAGAGACTCGATGTGCTCAGGATGCTTTTCCAATTCGAGAATGAGTGGAGCCATTTTGATGGCCTCAGGTCTTGTTCCGAAGATCGTAATCACTTTTAGACGTTTCATCGGTTTCTTCTCCCCTTAAAGTTTTCCGTGAGGAAAACTGACTTCGTAAGCATTAACTTAGAGCTTTGCACAGCAAAGCTTTCTTCGTAAGCATTGACTTTTAAAAAAATTAATCCGTGCCGTACAGACGATCTCCCGCGTCCCCGAGACCCGGCACAATGTAGCCATGATCATTCAAATGATCATCAACGGCTGCGACGAAGATATCGACGTCAGGATGTTCTTTTTGTACGGATGCTACGCCCTCTGGTGCGGCAATGAGGCACATGAGCTTAATTCGCGTACAACCTCTGCTTTTCAGCACTTCAATGGCTGCATTCGCAGATCCGCCTGTGGCGAGCATAGGGTCGATGACCAGTAAATCCCGCTCCAATACATCGGTAGGCAGCTTCACGTAGTACTCAACAGGTTGAAGCGTGTCCGGATCGCGATAGAGACCCACATGTCCTACTTTTGCAGCAGGCATCAGCTTTAACACGCCGTCAACCATACCCAAACCTGCTCTCAAAATAGGGATGAGTCCTAGCATTCTGCCCGAGATGACTTGGCAATCTGCCGTTGTAACCGGGGTTTTCACTTGCACTTGCTGCAGTGGAAGATCTCTTGTAATTTCATACACCATTAATGTAGCAACTTCATCGACAAGCGCTCTGAAGTCCTTCGTTGACGTGTTCTCATCCCGAATATAAGTAAGCTTATGCTGGATAAGCGGATGATCGCAAATATGTACTTTACCCATATGTTCCTCCTAATATAAGCATGTAGGTCAGGCAAACCTTGTCCATTATATCATATGTTATCCAACTTATCTGCTATAGAAACAACAATATGCATGGTTGGGCAAAGGATGTAAAATCGCATAAAAACGAGGACACTAGTAATTATGGAGGGAAAGGAAAAGAATAGAGGACCTACATTCCGTAACTCTTCAGAAAATCCTGTTTCGTCACAAATAGCAACCTCTCGTTCCGCAACTATTGCGAAGCTAGTAGAATCAGAAGGAAATATAGACATCTAGTGGGAGAATGAGCGGAACACCTGGGAGAGGGCAAGGCAAGGCGAAGAGTAGCATGGAAATTTGCACAAAAAAAGACCAGCTCCAAAGAGCTGGCCCTACATGTATCAATTAGTAAGTTAAACCTGGGTAAAGCGGGTATTGCGCTGTTAGATCGGACACCATACCACGCGCTTTCTCAAGCGTAGCTTCGTCTTTCGGGTTTTTCAATGTGAGTGCGATGACTTTTGCGATTGTTTTCATCGCTTCTTCGTCCATACCACGGGACGTTACTGCCGGTGTACCCAAGCGGATACCGCTTGTAACGAACGGGCTAGTAGGGTCGAAAGGAATTGCATTTTTGTTCGCTGTAATACCGATTTCATCAAGCACGTGCTCTGCGTCTTTACCTGAGATATTCAAGTTACGCAAGTCAACCAGCATCAAGTGGTTGTCCGTACCGCCGGAAACCAGGTTAATGCCTTCAGCTGTAAGAGCTGTTGCCAATGCTTGTGCATTGTTGATCACATTTTGACCGTAAACTTTGAAATCCGGTTGAAGAGCTTCACCAAAGGAAACAGCTTTAGCTGCGATCGTGTGCATCAAAGGTCCACCTTGGGAACCAGGGAATACCGCTTTATCAATCGCTGCAGCCCAAGCTTTCTTCGTAAGAATCATACCGCCGCGAGGACCGCGAAGCGTTTTGTGTGTTGTTGTTGTTACGAAATGTGCGTGCGGCACTGGGTTCGGGTGCAAGCCTGCTGCAACTAGACCAGCGATATGCGCCATATCGACGAAGAACAATGCGCCTACATCATTAGCGATGGACGCCAATGCTTCGAAATCAATCGTGCGCGGGTACGCACTTGCACCAGCTACGAGCATGCGAGGCTTATGTTTGAAAGCTGCTTTACGAACATCGTCATAGTCGATGCGGAAATCTTTTTCGCTTACACCGTAAGCTACGAAGTTGTAAAGAATACCGGAAGCATTTACTGGGCTACCGTGTGTTAAATGACCACCATGCGCAAGGTTCATACCAAGAACCGTGTCACCTGGGTTTAGAGCAGCCAAGTAAACAGCCATGTTCGCTTGTGCGCCGGAATGCGGTTGAACGTTCGCGTGCTCAGCACCGAAAAGCTCTTTCGCGCGGTCACGAGCGATGTCTTCCACGATGTCTACGTACTCACAGCCACCATAGTATCTTTTGCCTGGGTAGCCTTCCGCGTATTTGTTCGTAAGTACAGTACCCATAGCTTCTAGAACCGCTTGGCTCACGATGTTCTCGGAAGCGATTAGCTCAATTTTGTCGCGTTGACGGCCTAGCTCAAGGTTCATGGCTTCTACGATTTTCGGATCTTGCTTGCTCAAAAAGTTTGTCATAATGAATTCCTCCTAAGGGTGATAGTCAAAATTAAATTAGCAATCTGCATCAGGTGCAGCTTGTTGATAACGTTGATCCGCTATTTCTGCGGAATATACAGCTCTTGTACCACCGATCAGCTTCGGCCGTGCAAATGCCATCGTGACATAAGCCTGGCCAATATGGCGAACCGGCGGCCTTACGGGAACAGCGACTCTGCGCAGATGCATCCCAATCAGCGTTGAGCCAATATCGATGCCCGCGTGCGCCTGAATCGTCTCGACAACGACCGGCTTCGCGAAGTGTCTGTACGCGTAGGAGGCCATCGAGCCACCAGCCTTCGGCACGGGAATCACGGAAACAGGCTCAAGCTGAGGTGCTAGCGCTAGCAGCTCTTCTTCAATGGCGATGGCACGATTCAGATGCTCGCAGCACTGATAGGCCGCATGCAGTCCGAACTCGCTGCAGATGCGCGCAACCGTCTCAAAAATCGGCTTCGCTGCATCCAGGGTGCCCGATGTCCCAATCCGATGCCCGAGAATTTCACTCGTGCTCGTGCCGATCACCAAGATGTTGCCGGGGCGCAGTCCACCAACTGTAACCAGCTCACGCAGATTCGCTTCCATTGCTTCTGCTATAGGTTCATACATAGAATCTGTCATTGTGGCTCCCTCATCTCTAGGGATGTACCGTGAAACGATCTTCGATGCTCTGCACTTTGTTAATACGATTCTTATGGCGGACACCTTCCGAAAACTCGGTTTCCAACCAGATTTTGACGATTTCTTCCGCTACGCCAGGCCCAACAACTCGCTCACCCATTGCTAGCACGTTCGTATCATTATGTTCGCGCGTCGCTTTCGCTGAGAAGAGGTCATGCACAAGTGCACAGCGGATTCCCGGAACTTTATTGGCCGCAATGGACATGCCAATGCCTGTTCCACAAAGAAGAATCCCTTTATCTGCGTCTCCCGAAACCACTTTTTCGCAAACCTGAAGTGCATAATCTGGATAATCGACGGAGTCGCCGCAGCTGCATCCGAAATCGATCACTTGATGACCTAATGACTCAATAAAAGGAATGATAACATCTTTCAAACGATAGCCTGCATGATCAGCACCTAAAGCAATTTTCATGAATAGAACGCTCCTTTTGACTTGTTCGAATTCGACCATCCTATTATATCCCAAAGTACATCAAAAACGAAAAAAAGAGCGCACACGCTAAAAAACGCGCGTTGCTCTTTTGCCCAGGCGACCGGCCGTATAGCTCAATGCTCCATTGTGGTTAACCCCACTCGTCGCCAGTTACATTGAGTCTTGCTTGTTACTTGTATTTTATCGCATTCCCTGCAATGTGTAAAGCTATATTGACCTATCCCATTAAGGACCTTTAAAGAGAAGACGAGGGCATGGGACAGCTTTTAGGATTTAACGTATTTTTTTCACCAATTTATCTAAGCTCCGACTAATTTCCTCGGCTGTATATCGGTAATCCGCTAGTGACCCGCCATAGGGATCCGAAATATCGTAATCGGGAATCGCGTTTTCCAGGGTATACATGCGGCTTCTTTCTTCCACAGATACCGTCTGTGATAGCGCCTGTTTGAGCTGAAGCTCTGCCGCAAGCTGCTCCCGCTCTTCAATCGCCTTGAGAATACGATCATCGTCCTCTACATACTCTTTGAGCGTATAGATCTTCTCGATCGCATGAGGAAAACGCCCAATCACTGTACGCTTATGCCCTGTCGTCATCGTCAGGACCAGATCTGCCCAATCGACATCCGCCGCGCCAATGGCTAAAGAACTAATAGATTCCTTAAAACCCGCTTCATGTAGAAGCGATTGGCTGTTCCTCGATATCGGACCACCCGTCATCGCAGATACTCCTGCCGAACGAACCTCCGCCGCAAGCCCCTCTTGATGCACCCTCATACGCAGCAAACCTTCAGCTAACGGACTGCGGCACGTATTTCCTGTACAGACAAATAGAATTCGCAACATGAAATCCTCCTTGAAATAAACGGCTTTTACCCGTATTGTATCATACTAAAAACTTGATCCCAAACCCTAATAGGATGAGTCCGCCGAATGCCTCGCCGTATTCCCCCACCCAACCGCTAACTCGTCTGCCCAGCAGTAACCCCGCTATCGAAAGCAACCCGCCAAACAGACCAAAAATGAGCACTGTAAGCACAATGTCCGTGGCAAACATCCCCAGAGAAACGCCTACAGAGAAGGAATCTATACTAACACTAAGGGCAAATATGATAAGCCCCCATAACGTCCGATGATCGAATGCCGTCGCTTCTTCCCCGCGTATCGAGCTGTAAACCATATGGGCCCCCAGCAAAATAAGCAAACATCCCCCTGCAGCCGTAGCGACATTACCCAGAAGTAGGGAGACATACTGCCCCATAAACATCCCCATCAGTGGCATGAGTACGTGAAAAAGTCCGATGACAATGCTGATTTTCAAAATATCCACCAAGCGAATGCCCTTCATTCCTATGCCGATTCCTAACGAAAAAGCATCTAGGCCCAAAGCAATCGCCATTATTCCAATTGTCATGAGTTGCCCAACTTGTACCCCAGATGCGAGCATAGCACGATCCCCCTTGTCCACGATTCTTTCTCAAGATATGCGGACAAACTGGGAATCATGCTAATTAGAGACGTATCCATTCATGACCGGCTGCTTTCAGCAGTCGATTCATAATCGCGCGGCCAATGCCTGAATCTGGAACACCTTCAGCGACAATGTAGCTAATGCCTTTGTGATCAAAAGTCCGCAGAGCCGCATAGAGCTCCCGCGCTATCGTTTCTGGCTGTGATAAGGTGCCGCACGCGAGAACGAGATCAGCCTGATATTCCCCTACTCTTTCTTCAAAAGTAAGAATACCCGTCGACTCTCCCCGCAGCTTCGCGGCATCGATATCACGTTGAATCCAAGTCGATACCTCCTGCTCATCATCTCCTTGAACGATGTGCATAAAGCCCTTCGGCGCATAATGCGTATACTTCATTCCCGGTGCGCGAGGTGTATCCGAAGCTTCTACTTCTGTCGGCTCAGATACATGAATACGCATATCCGGCAAAACAGCTTGCAGCTGCTCCGCCGTCACGCCACCCGGTCTCAGCACATATAACTCCCCGTCTACAAACTGAACGACCGTGGACTCCACGCCAACACCTGTTGCACCGCCATCCACGATTCCGCCAATCTTGCCCTCCAAATCATCCCGCACATGCGATGCAAGTGTAGGGCTCGGTCTACCAGAGCTATTCGCACTTGGTGCGGCAATAGGTAATCCCGCTTCTCGCAGCAGCTGTAAGGCAATCGGATGATCAGGTATACGGATACCTACCGTTTGCAGCCCCGCTGTGACTAACGGCGAAAGGCTACCTGCGATGACAGGTAGCACAATGGTTAAAGGCCCAGGCCAGAAAGCGTTCATAAGAGCTTGATGATGGAGAGTGAGACAATCGGCTTGGACAAGACTTGGGAGCTGCTGTTCATCGGCAATATGGACGATCAGAGGGTTATCAGAGGGTCTTCCTTTCGCGGCAAAAATCTGCTCAACCGCTGCTGTATTGGTCGCATCTGCACCTAGACCGTACACGGTTTCCGTAGGAAAAGCGACCGTATCCCCCTGCTGTAAGAGTCGGGCTGCTTCTGCTATCTGCGGCGCTGCGGCGCTTGTCTCACCTTGTTCCACGTTCCAGTACGTTGTCACGATCACTCTCATCCTTACTTTATATGAAATTAAATTTGTTTTTTAACCGAGAGATAAGAATAGGACTATCCTAAAGGCTATTTACGAGGAAAGGGAACGAGGATGCCCTATTTTCGGGTAAACGGGCGAAAAGAACATGGAAAGGGAACGTTGGTATCTTATTTGCCCGAAAAACGCCCCATATACATGAAAATCGGAGAACTAGCGCACCCTCGTTCCCCTTATCGCAATAAACATCCATTTTCACCAAATTAGCGCATCTACGTTCCTTTTCGACGCCTTGTCGCAGCCACTAGCTAAACCACGAAAAGATTGCCTTAAACATTTCCCAGATGAAGAACTTCACTTTTGGTTGAGCTGGCTCTTCTTCAGAAGCTACTGCCAGTTCTTGAACTTTAGCATCTTTGTCGTTCTTTGCAATTTTCTCCGTAGAAGCTGGTTTATCTTTACTAGCATCTTCGTCTTTCTTTTTGGCAGACGGCGATTCACTGGCTTTAACCTTAGCTTCCTTGGTTGGCTTCTTTTCCTTGCCGTTCTCATCCGTTGTTTTGGCCACGACTGCAGCCGAAGCAACCGCTTCGCCGGATACGGAATCTACAAAGCACAACGGTGGAAACAGCACACACCACCAATTCTGGCCTTCACCAGAGCCAATCACAACACGCAAAGCTTCGTAATCCCCTGCTGGGTAGACGTCATTTCCGTACATTTTGGTTGGAAAAGGCACCACACCAAGCTCAACTGTATGCGGATAGTTGTAGCCACGGGACTCAATCATTTCTCCAACGAGCTCATCAAATTCAGGCAAATGCGCGGTCACGACGGCTCTTGCCTCGTCCAAGGAATGCGGTCCTACGACCCACTCTTGCATACGAGCAATAATCGCATCGCGAACCTCGCGTTTCAGTGCTTGGTCCTGCGCAGAATCCGAATTTGCTAGAATACGCAAACGAATAGACTCTTCTGGTATAGTAGGCGAAATAACCGCCGCGTTCGTACGATTGGATTCCCAACACATAATCATTAGAATAAGTGCAAAAGCAATGAATGATAAGCTCTTAAATGATTGGCGCTCTGTTCTCTTAACCATGGAGAGTAGCCCCTTTCCCGTCTTCTACTAGCCAGTATGGGCAAGATTAGGCGGGGCTAAACCTATGAATCTATTATTTTTTGTAAAATGATAGAGTTGGTAGAGAAGTAGCCGATCTGTGACAAACAATCGGCTATTGCTCGGAAGAGCGGATCGCGATCACATGGCGATCGATCCCCTGGAGATCCTGCACGAAGCGGATCTCCGTCCAGTCCGCGACGACGCGCAGCATCGCCGCAACAGCCTCCGCCTGCCCGATGCCCACCTCGAACCCGACCACGGTCGGGATTCGCGGCAGCCGGTGCAGCTGCGAGATCATACGGCGGTACAGGTCGAGTCCGAGGACACCGCCGAACAGAGCAGTGTGCGGCTCGAATAGCCGCACCTCGGGCATTAGCGCCGGCAGGTCGCCATCCGGGATATATGGTGGGTTCGACACCAGGATATCCGGCGCGAGCCCGCGCTTGATATAAGGCTCGAGGAGGTCGCCCTCGAGCCATGAGATTCGCGCAGCCACGTCGTGGCGCTGCGCGTTCACTCTTGCCATCTCCAGCGCTGCCGCGGAGATGTCGCTCGCCGCCACGCGCCACGCAGGGCGCGCGTGCGCGATCGCCACCGGGATGATGCCGCTCCCGGTGCCCACATCCGCAAGCAGCGGAGCCTCTTGCGGGAACAGACGCGAGCCCTCGTGGAGCAACGCCTCCACGAGCAGCTCGGTCTCCGGCCGCGGGATCAGCACGGCCGGGCTCACAGCAAAAGAAAGGCCGAAGAAATCCTGCTCGCCGGTGATGTACTGCACCGGCTCACCCTCGGCCTTCCGTGCAATCAGCTGGTGCCACGTGGCTACCAGCTCTTCGGGCATCTGTTCCTGCCACCAGCGGAACAGGAGCTCTGTGCGCGTGCAGCCGCCGAGCAGGTGCTGCAGCAATAGTTCCGTGCAAGCCGAAGCCTCCGCCACGCCTTGCTCCCCTAAAAAAGAAGAAGCCTTCACAAAGGCTTCTCTTACAGTCATCTGGTTCGTCGTCATTACATCGCCTCTAAGGCATCGGATTGTGCAGCAATCGTTAACGCTGACACAATTTCCGCCATATCGCCGTTAAGAACTGTTTCTAAACGGTGTAACGTCAAGCCGATACGGTGATCGGTAATCCGGCTTTGCGGGAAGTTATAAGTACGAATACGCTCTGAACGGTCGCCCGTTCCGACTTTGGTTTTACGCTCGCCTGCATATTTCGCTTCTTCTTCTTCACGCAATTTATCTGAAATCCGCGTACGAAGTACGCGAAGCGCTGATTCTTTGTTGGAGTTTTGCGATTTACCATCCTGACAAGTTGCCACGATACCCGTTGGTACGTGTGTTACACGCACAGCGGATTTCGTTGTATTAACGGACTGACCACCCGCTCCACTGGAACAGAATGTATCTACGCGAATATCCGCATCGTGGATCACGATTTCTACATCTTCTGCTTCCGGCATAACAACAACCGTAGACGTGGAGGTGTGGATCCGTCCACCGGATTCCGTTACTGGAATACGTTGAACACGGTGCGCTCCGCTCTCAAACTTGAGCTTGCTATATGCACCTTTACCCGTAATCATGAAGATAATTTCTTTGAATCCGCCCAAATCATTCACGGATGCGTCCAAAATCTCCGTTCTCCATCCTTGACTATCCGCATAACGCGTATACATCCGGTAGAGATCGCCTGCGAACAGCGCAGCTTCATCGCCGCCTGCCGCTCCGCGAATTTCCACGATCACGTTCTTGTCATCGTTAGGGTCTTTCGGCATCATCAGGATGCGGAGATGTTCTTCGAGTTTAGCGGATTGCTCGCTTAGCTCCTCAATCTCCATTTTGACCATTTCACGCATCTCATCATCCAGCTTCTCGTTCTGCATCACTTTCGCATCAGCAAGCTGCTCGCTCACACTCTTATATTCATTATAAGCATCGTAAGCTTCCTGAAGATCGGATTGCTCTTTGGAATACTCTCTTAGTTTCTTCGTATCACTCGTTACATCCGGGTCACACAATAACTCGCTTAGTTTTTCATAGCGGTCCACAATGGACTGAAGTCGATCCAACATAGGGGATCACTCCTTTCTTATTTTTATCAACAATTAAACATTGAAACGGAAATGCATTACGTCGCCGTCATTAACTACGTACTCTTTACCTTCGAGACGTACTTGGCCTTTTTCTTTGGCACCAGCCATCGATCCGGCAGCCGTCAAATCTGCATAAGAAACCACTTCTGCACGAATAAATCCACGTTCGAAATCCGTATGAATCACGCCAGCCGCTTGTGGAGCCTTCGTTCCTTTGCGGATCGTCCATGCTCTAACTTCTTGAACACCAGCTGTGAAATACGTGTACAAGCCAAGTTTTCTATACGCTGCTTTGATCAATCTATTCAAGCCGGACTCTTGAAGTCCCAACTCTTCCAGGAACATGGCTTTTTCTTCGTCTTCCAGCTCAGCAATTTCGGATTCAACCTTTGCGCTAATGGAAACGACTTCGTTGTTTTCTTTTTCAGCGAATTCCTTCACAATTTTAACGTATGCATTGTCGTCCGCAGTTGCAACTTCATCTTCACTCACGTTTGCCGCGTAGAGCACTGGCTTCATCGTTAGCAAATGAAGATCGCGAACTAGAAGACGCTCATCTTCTGTCAAATCCAAGCTGCGTGCTGGCATATCATTATATAAGGCTTCTTTGATTCGTTCCAAACACTCAACCTCAGCTACCACTTTCTTGTCGCCGCCTTTGAGGTTTTTGCGTGAACGCTCGATCTTTTTATCAACCGACTCAATGTCTGCCAAAATCAATTCAAGATTAATCGTCTCGATGTCACCAATCGGATCGACTTTCCCAGAAACGTGAGTAATATTATCATCCTCAAAACAACGTACAACATGCACAATCGCATCGACTTCACGGATGTGTGCAAGAAATTTATTTCCAAGGCCCTCGCCTTTGCTCGCACCCTTAACCAAACCCGCAATGTCAACGAATTCGAAGGCCGTCGGCACGATGCTCTTAGGCACAACGATTTCTACCAGCTTCTGCAATCTCTCGTCTGGTACTTCTACTACCCCAACATTCGGATCGATCGTACAGAACGGATAATTCGCAGATTCTGCCCCCGCCTGTGTAATTGCATTAAACAATGTCGATTTTCCTACGTTCGGTAGACCGACGATACCTGCTTTCAAAGCCATTGTCGTTACAACTCCTTAATTTTCGAAAATCATCCTTCTTATTATATAGTACTTGGAGGGCAAAAAAAAGCCTGCAAGCTATCGATTCGCCGCAGACTTTTTTTCCATTGCTATTTTGAACTCATCATCCCGCTTCTGCACGAAGTACGTTTCGATCTGATTACGCAAAATAAAACCGCGCAGCGCATTGCTTTGTTCCGCAGGAACGCTTTCGAAGCTGGCGCCATAATAGTAGCTGTCCTCCAGCTTTTCTTTCCTTATAATTTCCAACATACACGGCATCTCGAAGCCTAGATCCAGCTGGACTTGAAGTAGACACTTTTTATGAAGAATGGCATCTATCATGGAATTATCATTGATGCTAAAACCAAGTCCGTTTATTGAAATATTCTTGATGGAAATTTCGATGGGATTTTCAAGTTGATGCTGCGCTTTTTGTGTTTTATTCTGAAACCCTGAAATCTGACCTAAGTTCTTCACGTTCACCCGTGGAAACTCCCGTTTCTCCGAAAACTTCTTCCGATTCTCAGGCGGATTGATCACAATGAGGGAACCAGGCTCTCTGGCTACGACGGTCGTATGAAAAACGAATAGACCCGATTTGGTGTATAACGTCATTTTCGCTTTATCTCCAAGCTGAAAAACATCATATTCCGGCAGCTCGATCTCCATAATGTCTCCTTGCGCATAGGTAAGAATACCTGTTGACACGAAATCATCCTTGGCTAGAACTGCTCGGCAATCGATCAATACTTCCGCATCGTATCCTTCTTTACTCCCATACCGCTTCAAAGCATCTTGCTTCATTGCCATGCTCACCTGCACCTCTCCCAGTAATGATGGATTCCCCAGCGCATTTCTGCACAAAATAGACTGCCCCCCATTCAGGAGCAGCCTATCACCTTAATCAATAAAAGCATCGATTGTCGGTAACCAGGCTGCCATAGTTCATTAGAACCGTAGACCCTCAGCTTTGCGTCCTTGCTTTTCAGCAAGTTTGCCTTTGTCTAACCCTGCTATGAAATTTATATTCGTTCATCGTATATGGTCTAAAAGACCCACTGTTATAACCATTATACGTAGCCCAGGTACTTCTTTCAACTAAAATCCTTGCATGAGCCCTATTTTTATTGTATGAATGTGTAGTGGAATGAATATCCACAGGTTTATAAGTTATCCACATTGTTATCCACAGCTTGTTAACAACGAATATTTGTTCGGATTTTTATGCACATGTGGATAAACTATTATTGCGAGGTGTCCCCTCTGTGGATGAACATATTCCCTGGATGAGAGAAGCGATTGGAGAGGCTCTTAAAGCCGAAGCCATCCGTGAAGTACCGATCGGTGCGATCGTCGTCCATCAAGGTCAAATCATAGGCCGCGGCTATAATTTACGTGAAACAACCCTGGATCCTCTCGCGCATGCGGAGATGATTGCGATTAAACAAGCGAGTGAGCATTTGCAGGCTTGGCGCCTTTTGGACTGCCAACTCTACGTGACGTTGGAGCCTTGTCCGATGTGTGCTGGTGCAATCGTGCAAGCCCGCATTCCGCAGGTGATTTACGGTACCGTGGATCCGAAAGCAGGCTGTGCGGGAACGTTGATGAACTTACTGCAGGAGGACCGGTTCAATCACCGTGTCGATGTGGTTAGCGGCGTTTTGCAAGAGGAGTGTTCCACGATGTTAACGCAGTTTTTCCGGAAGTTACGGGGAAAAGCTTAGGTCTAGAGTTTAGAGCGGCTTTCCGGCTATAATGCCCCTGCTAGCTCTACGAGCTTACTCATCGTATTCCAATTACGGGTTGTCGTTTGATCCCCGAGTTTCTGAATGTTGCTAGCTAACTTAGAATCCAACACACTTTGCCGGAACAGAAAATAAATGGTGCGGTCCCGTATCTGAAATTCATCCACTTCGTTTTGGCCTTTGGCTAAGATGTCGCTGAATTCCTGCGGGGCTTCTTCCGTTAGCACGGAGATTTGAATGCTCTCCCCTTCAGACAAAGCATCCACGTCATAGGGGCACTCGTTAACGATTTGTGCGAGTTCCTCGGCTGTACGTAAAATAACCGTTGGCGCCACGCCAACAGCTTCGCTGATTGCTTTTTCGATGAGCTGTCTTAGCGTCTCCCCTGCCTCCTCTGAAGCGAACAGCACATTACCGCTTTGCAAATATGTCTGAACATGTGCAAGTCCTGCGGCCTCCAACGTCTTTTTCAAATCGGCCATCTTGATCTTGTTCTTACCTCCTACATTAATCCCACGCAGAAAACCAACATAAACCGTCATTTCGGTATCCTCCCTTACTTTAATTTAAACGAACGAACGACGAAGAAAATAATCGTGCTTATCATAACCAGCAGGATGAAGCCTAAGATCCATACGTTCAAATCAACAGTGCTATCTTTCGCAATTCGGATACTGGTCCATTCGATAAATGCAAACAGAATGATAATTACCGTCTTCAGACTGTTGATAAATAAACGGCCATTCTGGTATTGTCTATGCGCATTTTCAAGCGTAATCTTGGACGGATAATTAAATACATGGGGCACTTTGCTGAGGAGTGTTAAGCCCGAATAGATAATAACACTAAGGAGTGGTGATATAATCAGACTCATTTTGTTACCCCAACCATCGATGTCACCCTTACCGTTAAAATGCATCGGAATTCGCTCTGGCATATCGTGCCATTCGTAAGCAACATAAGCAATCATACTAACGATCATCAAGAGAGAGATTGCATCGAGAACTGATTCTGTTTTGGATTTGGAAAGTTGAATCACAGGACGTTGCTCCATGTCACACCTTCTTTCTATCGGTTTAAAATGGCTTGTGGTGAATGGTTATACTATTCTTTATTCACTATCTACATTCCTTGCTTGAAGGAAACCTTCTTCTTGGTCATTGTCTAAAATGGTTGCACCTCTAAAACATCTCGTGTTAGAATGACGATACTATGCGCCCGTAGCTCAGCAGGATAGAGCAACAGTTTCCTAAACTGTAGGTCGTACGTTCGAATCGTATCGGGCGCGTATAATTACAGCTGACATACACACGTAAAAAGGGATTTCAACTCAAGTTGGCAATCCCTTTCTTTGTTATGGATTCATAATCGAAAGGAGTCCTCACTCCGATGACAACTCGCTCTATTTCATCCTATCGCATCCCGCTCTTTTGCGCGGTCACCATGCTTTTCTGGATGTCGATGTACACAAGCGTTCCGATCATGGCGCCTTACGTGGAGTTCCTCGGAGGAAGCCACCAATTAGCAGGTTGGATTGTCGGCATGTACGGTATCTCGCAGATGCTGCTGCGTATCCCCGTAGGCATTATGTCGGATCGATTTCATAAAAGAAGACTGTTCATCACCTTCGGCCTTCTCTTCACGGCCATTACGGGCCTCGGATTGTGGTTCACACACGATTTCACTTGGATCTTGATCTTCCGGGCACTTGCAGGGGCAGCCGCAGCGACTTGGGTTGATTTTACGGTGCTATTCACGAGCTATTACAAGCATGAAGAGTCTACCAAGGCAATCGGAACGATCTCCTTTTTTAACTCACTAGGTCAGGTGTTAGGCATACTTAGTGCAGGATGGGCAGCAGACAGGCTCGGGTGGGAATCGGTTTTCATCCTGGGTGCAGTGCTAGGCCTACTGGGCATGGTCGGATCCTTTTTCCTTATCGAAAAGGTAGAAAAAGACGCGCCAAAAATCACCCTGCGCGGTATAGGAAATGTGGCGACCGATCGCACACTGTTATTCGTATCCCTGCTCGCCATTCTATCGCAGGTGCTCATCTTCGCAACGGTTTTCGGATTCACGCCTGTGTATGCCACCCAACTTGGGGCGGACAAATTCTCACTCTCGTTGCTCTCATTATTCGCTAACGTGCCTGTTGCACTCGCCTCTTTGTTCGGCGGGCGACGATGGTCGGTCCGGTACGGAGAGAAACGCATGGTTGTAGGTGGCTTTCTGCTCATGGGCCTATTCACCTTTACAATTCCGTTTACGCATCACCTCTGGCTGCTCATGATCACACAGGCGTTAGCTGGCTTTGGTCGGGGACTTTCGTTCACTCTGTTGATGGGGATGAGTATTAAGCATATGCCTGCGGAAAAGCGGGCAACGGCGATGGGGTTTTTCCAAGCGATCTATGGCCTTGGTATGTTTATCGGGCCTGTCCTTATGGGCATCATCGGCGACTATTTCTCGCTCAATCAAGGCTTTATTGTGCTCGGCATACTTGGTGTGGCCAGTGCATTACTCTCTTATCTGTTCGTTCAGAGTTCGGTTAGGAAACAACCATTAGCAGCTAACAAGTCTACGATTGCGCAATAATAGGAGCGAATCCGCGATTCGCTCTTTTTTTCATACAAGTGCAGGGGTAAAGTTGGCGAGCTTCGTCTATTTATGCGGAGAGGAGGAGAAGCATATTGAGGAGCACACACTAATTGATCATATATTAAAAGGTGATGAAGTGGCATTTCGTTAGCTGATTACAAGGTATCGTCCGTATATTTTGCAGACGATCTTTGTACTTATCCGCCATCAGAAGGATGCCGAAGACTTGTCCCAAGAGATTTGGACCCGCATCTACTTCTCCCTTCCCTCAGTAGTAACAATTCCTTATCCCATGTCCGATAACTTTATAAACATAGAAAAAAAGAACCCCTAAGGGTTCTTTTTTCGTCGGCATTGATGATATTTCTTTGAACCATGTTACATGTAAACCTAAGTTAAATCTGCGTATAAAACACGGTAAGTGTCTTTAGCACATCGCCCTCCAGCCTGATTATAACAGGTAGAAAAGTCCTCTTTGCAACGGTTGTTTCGCTTTCGCTAATTGCTCCAACGGAACCACACCTCTCTGCTTGCCGACAATAATAGTATGGCCGGTTTACGTTTTTTTAATCATGTTTGTTAAAAAAATTTTCGCAACCCGTTATTCGCCATGTCCATGGCCTTCTGCCGCGTGTCCGCCATGATGATTCTGATTCTTCACTTTCTTGGAACCAGATAAGGGCTCCTGATTACCACCCCGATTATTTCGATTCTTTACAGAACCGTTATTAACGAGGTTGTCACCCGCCGAATATGATTTAGGTTTAGACATATGTCGCCATCCTCCTTTTACGAGCTAGTTTCCATCGTGATTTAGAGCATCCTGATGCCGATGGTCATTGACCTGCTGCTGAATTTGCTGCGCATTATGGCTGTTCACTGCATTGGTTTCCAAATGCTTGGCCACATTTTGCAAATTTTTATCTGTACTCTTTTGCTTTGTCATTGTAGTGTCCTCCTTGGGCTAAGCGTTGGTGACCTTCTGCAAAGCCTGCGCACACTCATGAATGTGACGCACATAGTCATCGATTAACGACTGCACGACGTCGCCGCGCTCATCAATATGCGTGGTTCCTTGCTGTACATCAGTAAGTTCAACCTTCACTTCTCTAGCATCCACATACGTCACTTTAAAATCAAACGAATAGCCGGTATGCCCCGCCGTCATAATGTGTACGCGGATGGCATCCGCATCGCCTTCATCTGCCCAAACCCTGGTTTGATCGGCAGGTTGCAAAACAGTGGGCATTACGTTCATCCACTCTTTTACGATTTCAGTTTGATCCACGCTAGGCTTATCTGATTTGCTCATAGGTAACACCTCCACATGATTAAAATGCGGAAGCCGCACGTCTTTTATCCATGTAAAAAAACACCTACTCCCCACCACGAATGGAATTCGTGTTTGGAAAGTAAGTGCTATTTGCGACTGCCTATTTCACGCTGAGCTGTAAGAACATCCCCAGTATCTTCGCGCGAAGCCAAACCCTTCGGCGTAAATGTATTTCCCGATTTCCCGGAAATAATGCCTGCTTGCTGCAAGGCTTTCGCCGCTTGTAAGGCCATTCTCGGATGCCCACTGCACAGACTGGGCATATAGCTGTCCGTCTTCACATCGTTGAAACTGAACGCTTTGTAGGTGTCTAGTTTCGCTCCAGTCATGCGAGCCAGCATCAAGGTGAAGTCGGCACGATTATGTATCGGTCGCCAAACCACCCCCATATACCTGGTTAATGAACACATGCGGTACCGTCACATCATAAGTTCCATCAACCTGATACGGCGTGCCAGGCGTTATAACTTCAGCCCTTACAGGTCTGTAGCCCTTCCTTCCTAAAATAACAACAAAAAAAGCCACACGATTTCGAGAATCGCATGACTTTTTGGTTGGGTATTACCTTGGTTACGGAGAGGGTGGGATTCGAACCCACGGAGGCTTGCACCTCGGCGGTTTTCAAGACCGCTGCCTTAAACCACTCGACCACCTCTCCACGATAGGCGTCTCCGATTAGGGAGACGACCTTGTGCAGTGACAAAAAGCATTGTAGCACATAATCGTCACTCGATGCAAGTCCTATTTTTTCGTGATCACTTTCACGTTGTTCATGTACGGAACAAGCACATCCGGAACGATGATTGAACCATCGTCTTGCTGGTAATTTTCAAGAATCGCAGCGACTGTTCGACCCAAGGCTAAGCCTGATCCATTCAGCGTATGTACGAATTCCGGCTTCGCCTTCGCATCCCGGCGGAAGCGAATGTTCGCTCTGCGGGCTTGGAAGTCTTCGAAGTTCGAACAGCTCGAGATCTCGCGGTATGCGCCACTGTTAGGCAGCCATACTTCCAGATCATACGTCTTCGCCGACGTAAAGCCAATATCGCCAGTGCAGAGGGACAGCACACGGTAAGGCAGCTTCAATAGCTGTAAGACGCGCTCAGCATGCCCTGTAAGCTTCTCCAACTCCTCGTAGGAGTCTTCGGGCTTAACAAGCTTAACAAGCTCAATTTTGTTGAATTGGTGCTGTCTGATTAAGCCGCGTGTATCACGACCAGCGGATCCTGCTTCCGAGCGGAAACAAGCACTGAACGCCACGAAATTAACCGGCAGCTGCTCATTCATCAAAATATCTTCACGATGGTAATTCGTGACTGGTACTTCCGCTGTTGGAATAAGGAAATATTCCGAATTCTCTAGCTTGAACACATCTTCCTCAAATTTCGGAAGCTGTCCTGTACCCGTTAGGCTATCACGGTTAACGATATAAGGCGGCAGCATTTCTTCATAGCCATGCTCATCGCTGTGCAGGTCCATCATGAAGTTGATCAATGCGCGCTCTAGGCGAGCTCCTAAGCCCTTGTAGAATACGAAACGCGATCCTGTAACCTTCGCCGCTGCTTCAAAATCTAAGATCCCTAGGTCCTGTGCAACTTCCCAATGCGGCTTCACTTCGAAGTTAAACTGCGGAATCTCGCCAATACGGCGCACTTCCACGTTCTCTTCCTCTGAACGGCCCACAGGCACGCTAGCATGCGGCATATTAGGAATGGAGAGCAGCACCTGCTGCAAAGACTCGTCCAAGACTCGAATCTCGTCATCCAGCTCTTTAATGCGGTCTCCGACCACTTTCATTTCTTGAATCAGCTCGTCCGCATTTTCACCAGATCTTTTACGACCAGCTACTTCCTGAGACACCGTGTTGCGACGGTTTTTCAGCTGCTCCGTTTCTTGCAGTAGTTCTCTGCGTTTCACGTCTAAGGCTGTGAAACCATTTAGTTCCTCGATCTGCTTGCCTCGGTTTTGCATGGCAGCTTGTACAGCTGCTAAATCACTTCGAAGTAACTTTACATCAAACAAGGAGATTCCTCCGTTAGCGCAAAATGGTTTGTATATGGAAGCAAGCACCCATACCGGCTATCCCGGTTAACTCAAGGTGCTTGAACCGTTTATTATGCTTGGCTTTGCTTTACCATGTCTAAGAAATAACTGTGTAGACGAAAATCATCCGTCAGCTCTGGGTGAAACGACGCAGCAAGGAGATGCCCATGCCGCGCAGCAACAATCTGTCCATCATATGTGGCCAGTACATCGACATCCGGTCCTACTTTCTCAATGAGTGGGGCCCGAATGAATACCGCGCGAACGTTCTCGTCAATGCCTTTGATCGGCAAGTCCGTCTCAAAGCTCTCGCGTTGACGACCAAACGCGTTGCGAGCCACCGTAATGTCCATTAGCTCGAGATGAGCTTCCGGTTGTCCGGTGATCTCTTTCGCGATGACAATCAACCCCGCGCAGGTGCCGAAGATCGGCTTGCCTGCCGCAGAGAACTCACGTAGCGCATCGATGAAGCCATACGTGCGCATGAGCTTACCAATCGTTGTGCTCTCCCCGCCAGGGAGGATCATGCCATCAAGCTCAGCGAGCTGCTCGGTGCGTTTGACAACGACACCTTCCGCGCCCGCCTGTTCAATCCCACGAATATGCTCCGCTACCGCGCCTTGCAGCGCGAGAACCCCAATCTTCGTCATTACCAGCCGCGCTCCTGCATACGCTCGGAAGCTTGAAGCTTGGAAATTTCGATTCCCTTCATAGGGGTACCTAGGTTTTTGGAGATTTCTGCGATCATTTTGTAGTCAGTGTAGTGAGTAACAGCTTCTACAATCGCTTTCGCGAACTTTTCTGGGCTGTCGGATTTAAAAATACCAGATCCAACGAATACACCGTCAGAACCAAGGTGCATCATAAGCGCTGCATCAGCAGGTGTAGCAACACCGCCAGCTGCGAAGTTAACAACAGGCAATTTACCTGTTTGGTGAATTTGCAACAAGAGCTCGTAAGGAGCGCCAAGCGTTTTCGCTTCGAACATCAACTCGTCCAAAGACATGCTTTGAACTTTACGAATTTGACCTTGAATCGTGCGCATGTGACGAACTGCTTCTACGATATTGCCTGTTCCTGGCTCTCCTTTGGTACGAAGCATGGATGCACCTTCACCGATGCGACGCAAAGCCTCACCAAGATCGCGGCAACCACATACGAAAGGAACCGTGAAATCACGTTTGTTGATATGGAATACTTCATCCGCAGGTGTTAGTACTTCACTCTCATCGATATAGTCAACGCCTAGGGATTCAAGAACCTTAGCTTCAACGAAGTGCCCGATTCTTGCTTTCGCCATGACTGGAATGGATACAACTCTCATTACATCTTCAACAATTGTTGGGTCAGCCATACGGGATACGCCACCAGCAGCACGAATGTCTGCAGGTACGCGCTCTAGCGCCATAACAGCGGATGCGCCAGCTGCTTCTGCGATTTTAGCTTGCTCGGCGTTCATAACGTCCATAATGACGCCGCCTTTTTGCATTTCGGCCATACCTGTTTTAACGCGGGAAGTTCCTGTTTCCATTCTTTATTTCCTCCTATAGCTTCTATGCCAATTTCGGTGTAGTTCCCTACACGATTCGATAATAAACTTCTAAACAACAATTTTACATGAAGGAGGGGCATTATACAACCCATTTTCTGGCCTATGCCTTGCCTTTGATCCCATTAAACATGTCGCTGAAGAAGTTTTTAATGGAGCGGAACAACAACCTGATCCAGCTACCTTTTTCGACATCCCCATCTGCAATCAGATCTACTGTTTTTTCTTGGCCATTGTAACTTACTTTTACTTTCCCAAGCGTATCGCCTTTCGCAATCGGAGCTACTAGCTTGCTTTCTTCAACAGGCTCAGTCGTAACTTGGAATTCTGAATCCTTCGCACCTTTTCTAGCAACGAAAGTTAGACCTGTTTTCGTAACAAGAGGTACTTCCGTTTGTACACCCTTCTTAATGTTCACACTTTTCAAAGAATCTATCGGCTGTTTCGCATTCAAGAACGGTTTCATTTCAAAATTATTAAATCCATAGTCAAGCAGCTTGCGCGTTTCGTTGAAACGTTCTGGTTCTGTTTTGGTGCCCATAACAACCGTAATAATACGCATGCCGTTACGTTCTGCCGTTCCCGTGAAGCAGTAGCCTGCATCATCCGTTGAACCCGTTTTCAAACCATCCAACCCTTGATACGCATACTTTTTAAAATTCGTGTTTGTTGAATTTCCTTCGAGCATCCAGTTCCAGTTGATCATTGGAGACTTGTCCGTTGCTCTTAGCTTCAACGAAGGAATTTTCGTAAAATCTAGAATTTCTTTATGATCCTTCAAAATATTGTAGGCAAGAATCGCAGCATCACGAGCGGTCATCTTCGTTTCGCCATCAATGGAAGCCGGCGGATTCTTGAGATCAGCACGTGAAAGTCCTGTCGCACTAATAAAATGAGCCTTGTCGGACATACCAAGCTGTTTAGCTTTGTCATTCATCATTTTAGCGAAATTCTCTTCTGTACCGCCTAGCAATTCAGCAAAAGCCACAGAAGCATCGTTCGCGGAATAAATGGACATCGCATTGAACATATCTTTGAACGTCAATGTTTCATTCTCGGCAATCAATTGTCCGGAACCAATGACGTCTGCCGCATTCTTACTAGCTGTGACAGGGGAGTCCCATTTGAATTTGCCTTCTTTGATACTCTCCATCGCCAAATACTCGGTCATCATCTTCGCCATACTTGCTGGAGGGAAAGCTTCATCTGCGTTCATCTGATACAGGACAGCTCCTGTGCTAGCTTCCATGATAATCGCAGATTTCGCTAACGGCTGCGGCTCATTCAGTGCTGGCGCTGGTGTTGTTCCTGCATTAGGTGCAGGCGTTGTCACCGCCGCAGGTGATGGTGTAGCCGCAGGCTTTTTAGTATCTGCCGCATAGGTTGGCTGTATATGTAAAAGTAAGGATTGAGCAATTAAGCTAAAACCTAACACCAAAGCAACCTTTTTCTTTGTAAAACGTAAAAATCTCACAATTTCACTCTCCCTAAATGATGTTGGATAAGACATAAGACACGTTATATTGTAACACACCCCATTAGACGAAATAAATGGCTGCACCGTTCATCTAGAACGAATCCATTATCAAAAAATATAGCCAGCTTATCCATGTATCGACATAAATGCTATATTTCAAAAAAAAGAAAACGTGGGTTCAATCCCCACGCCCTCTAATTTCATCGGTATTGTGACAATTACAGTGAGTAATTCGGTGCTTCTTTCGTAATTTGGATATCATGCGGATGGCTTTCTTTCAGTCCTGCACCCGTAATACGAACAAATTGGGTATCATGAATGAGTTCTTGAATGTTACGCGCTCCGCAATAGCCCATACCTGAACGAAGTCCGCCCACCAGTTGATACACCGTATCGGCCATAGGCCCTTTATAAGCAACACGTCCCTCAATTCCCTCCGGAACAAGCTTGCTCTCGTTCTCTTGGAAGTAACGATCTTTGCTGCCTTCCTTCATAGCGCCTAAGGAGCCCATGCCGCGATACACTTTGAACTTCCGCCCTTGGAAAATCTCAGACTCACCCGGACTCTCATCCGTCCCTGCAAAAAGACTACCGATCATCACCGCGCTTGCCCCCGCTGCAATGGCTTTCACCACATCACCCGAGTACTTAATACCGCCATCTGCAATGATCGGAACACCAAACTCAGCCGCAGCTTGCGCACAATCATAAATCGCTGTAATTTGGGGCACACCAATCCCTGCAATGATACGAGTTGTACAGATCGATCCAGGACCGATCCCTACCTTTACCATAGAAGCTCCTGCTTGGATCAAATCTCGTGTTCCATCACCTGTCGCCACGTTACCTGCAATGATCGGCAGCTCTGGATATTGTGCTCTCAGCTTCTTCACAGTCTCTGCAATATTGATATGATGACCATGCGCGGAGTCTACAACAATGACGTCAATACCAGCCTTAACAAGCGCTGCTGCTCTTTCTAGCACATCTTTGGATACACCAACAGCTGCACCAACTAGTAAACGACCGTGAGCGTCCTTCGCCGAGTTAGGGAATTGAATTGCCTTCTCGATGTCTTTGATGGTAATTAGCCCTTTGAGTCCAAAATTCTCATCTACCAAAGGCAACTTCTCAATTTTATGCTTCTGAAGGATGCCTTCCGCCTGCTGAAGCGTTGTTCCAACTGGTGCTGTAACAAGCCCTTCCTGCGTCATCACTTCTTTGATTTTAATGGAATAGTCATGCACAAAACGCAAGTCACGGTTGGTCAAAATACCAACCAGACGGTTATCCGCATTCACAATCGGAACACCGGAAATACGGTATTTCGCCATCAATTCTTCTGCATCATACACATGATGTTCAGGTGTTAAAGAGAATGGGTTGGTAATAACACCGCTCTCCGACCTTTTCACACGGTCAACGTGCTCGGCTTGCAGCTCAATCGGCATATTCTTATGAATAATTCCGATACCGCCTTCTCGAGCCATTGCTATCGCTAGCGCAGACTCCGTCACCGTATCCATAGCGGAGCTAATGAATGGGATATTTAATTTCACTCCTGGTGCAAGTACCGTTGAAACGTCGATCTCCTTACCGAACACTTCAGACTTTCTCGGCACTAACAATACATCATCAAACGTTAAGCCCTCTTTACCAAACTTGTCTTCTCTCACAGCGTACCATATCCTCCTTAAAGCCCTCTATCGTAAGAAAGCTTGTTTCATAAGCTTCTGTTCATTCATTTGTATATGATTGCAATCTTAACAAAAGCCTATTTTTGGTGTCAAGAAAAAGGACAAGCACACAGCTCGCCCTTGCCGCGAATAAGTCAATTCCGTTAACGATAGGAATACGTGCTGCTTGGATTCCATAGTAGGAACTGCTCAACCCCTTGCTCCTTCGCCGCCTTAATCTGCTCTTTTACATCCAACACACCATACTTCTTATGAGGCTTAACCCAAGTCGCTGTAAAATCTTGATACCAAGGCCTGATCTGAGCAACCTGACTATTCGCCTGTGTCAGTTGACGATTTTTATCGTTGGCATCATGAATCGCTTGATGAACGATCGCATATGGCTGCAAATCCGGATTCTTCACGCCATAGATCCCAGTGGTATAATGCGATGGATACAACATTGGAGAGATATAGTGAACCTGTTTGCTGATCATTCCCCAGTCCTGTCCGATCCCCATATCATCGGGTAAAGAGGTCGTTAAACCAAACACATCCGCCGAAATATACGCCTTACTACCGATCTGTTCCTTCGCTTTATGAAGAAAGGTTGCGATATCCTGTGCCTTACTTAGCCTCTGCGGGTTATCAAAAACAACCTCCCGATCCACCTTCTGTCCGTTTTCCGGGAATCTCACATAATCAAATTGAATCTCATCAAACCCCAGATTAGCCGCTTCATTCGCAATTTGAATATTATAATCCCACACCTCTGTTTTATAAGGGTCAACCCAAGCGATTCCCTTCGCATCTTTCCAGACAGTTCCATCTCTTTTTTTCATCGCATAGGTACTTTTCTTCTTACTTAAGTAGGGATCCTTAAAAACAACTAGCCTAGCAATCGTATAAATGTGCTTCTGCTTCAATCTCTGCAGTTTCGCCTTCATATCTTGTATAATTACGTGGCTATTCGCCCCGATCTCATTGACCAAAGGAACTGTTGAGGGATAGGTCACCTGACCGGAATCGTTCTTGACATCAATGACCATCGCGTTTAAATCCGTATGATCCACCAAATCGATTAATTGCTCAAACTTACTGCCCACGGAGGACCAGGCGGAAACGTAAATACCTCTCACGATTGGTTTGGCAGGCTTTTGAAAAGAAGGCGTTACCGTAACAGCCGGCATCTTCTTCGGCTCCTGATTAGGCGCAGGCTCCATGCTGCCTACATGACTCAAAGAGCGAAGTGGCTTAACCTCTTCCTTCACTTCATCGATTTTGGTTGAGCAACCATTCATCATAAGTGTTACTAACGAACAAAGACATACCCTATTGATCCATCCCATGCTGCTTGTTGTCCTCATCGTCATCCCTCCTCGTAGGATTAGTATGGTTAAAAAAGCAACATTTACTGATACAAAAAAAGAGTCTTACTGGAAAAAATCCAGAAAGACTCTTACTAAGTGCTTGGCAACGTTCTACTCTCCCAGAACCCTGCGGTTCAAGTACCATCGACGCTGGAGGGCTTAACGGTCGTGTTCGAGATGGGAACGCGTGGGTCCCCTCCGCCATCA